>JAFXGX010000045.1 GCA_017536695.1 Bacteroidaceae bacterium
CGGTCACTACCCCCTCAAAGTAGCGCGTCTACCAATTCCGCCACTCCTCCATAATTATGCAAAACTTCCTGATAATGTGCCCAGAACAGGACTCGAACCTGCACGTCTCTCAACACTCGCACCTGAAACGAGCGCGTCTACCATTCCGCCACCTGGGCAATTACCTTTGAGCGGAAAACGAGGCTCGAACTCGCGACCCCAACCTTGGCAAGGTTGTGCTCTACCAACTGAGCTATTTCCGCATTTATACACAGTGCTTCGTTTTGCAAACTAAAATTCAAAATTTCAAAGAGAGCGGAAAACGAGGCTCGAACTCGCGACCCCAACCTTGGCAAGGTTGTGCTCTACCAACTGAGCTATTTCCGCGTTTTTGCGAATTTTCTCTTCTGTATCACATTTCCTTGCCAAGGTTGAAAACCTTATTATTTTGTGGCAAGGTTGTGCTCTACCAACTGAGCTATTTCCGCATTTCAATAAGCAACAAATATTGTTTGTTTCGCTTAACGGGTGCAAAGGTAGTGTAAAATTTCAAACCTGCAAAACATTTTGAAGTTTTTTTATCACAAAAAAAATAATCCGCCTTTAAATACACTTGCAACTTCAAGTAAACGCCTGAATTAGAATCTTGCAATAAAACCAAAAATCCAGTACAAAGCAACCAAATCACTAACCTACAACCCCAGTTTCTTGATTCTTGAATGAATTGCGCCCGGTTTGCGCTGAAAATGTTCGGCGAGTTCATCTACCGTCGCGCCTTCGCCCCACAGTGAAAGCAGCTCCGCATCATCATTGTCGGTCCATGGTGCATATGCATTAGGGAATTCCTGCCTACAGGCATAGACAGAATATCGTGGTTCCCCTGTCAACTGTTTGTAGGCCTTGAGGTATTTTTTCAAGCGTTTTACATCCTTGTCCGACAGATAAGGAAGACGACGGATATCCATATTATCGGTAAGGTCATTGAGCTTGACCGCCACAGCCAACGGATTGCCCTTTATGCGGGCGATGAACCTGTCATAAGGCTCACTCTCGGAAAGTCTGGTCACACAGCGCAGTGCCTCGATAACCTCAACAGAGAACCCTTCTGCCTCAAGCTGCTCAAAAGTCCAGTCACTGTCCTCTACTACATCATGCAGTACCCCGACAATTTTCTCCTCGATTGTCCTGCCGGCCGCCATCACACGCAAGGGGTGGCCGATGTAATCGCAACCACACTTGTCGACCTGGCCGCGATGTGCTTCGGTCGCAATCTCTATTGCACGTTCAAGAGTACTCATATCATACTATATGCAGTTCACTCATAAGAATAACACTGCCGAAAAACAACAAGAAACCGGCCCACCAGACAAAAAGGATACCAACAGCAATACTGACTACAATAAGAAGCCCGCAAAGTATTCCTACAGTCGTCTCCGACATTCCACAATATCTGACGTTAGGCTCTATATATTTCTCAATCATATATGCCATATCATTTTCAAATCCTGCGTCCATCCTTATTGTCACGAACTCTTCTTTACGCATAAAATCCAGTTCAACAGGGAAATCTGTAGGGAAATGATTCATGAATTCCCCATTAGGGTTTACAAAAATCATCTTCAGCCCGCAACTCTTTGCCTGAAGAATTTCTCGTCGCACCCAATCGGTCGGAGAGACACATCTGTTAAGGGAATCGCGCGTCACAACGCAGACAAACACAGAAGCGCCCTTGATTGTGTTCTGTATTATCTGTTCGAAGTCATCATTTGTCATCTCGCTATAATCGAAGAACACCTCCTCATCATATCCCGAAAGCTGCAGCCTCTGCTTTATTGCACGAGCTACGTGTGTTCCCGACTCATTACCTTCAGAGTCCCTGCGTCTGTAACTTATGAATATCTTATATTTGCTTGGCATAACGACAATTATACTAATGACATTACATGATATGTAGTTTACTCATCAGATATGAGGCTCCCAAAAAGAGCAAGACACCGGCCCACCACGCATAGTTAAAGCCGACATTCAAACTCACTATTAGAAGGGTCAGGTATATAAATCCGACAACATCGCCAGAGAGACCATGTCTTAGCACCTGTTCTATCTCAGTTTCCTTCATACCGGCAATATCACGTTCGAAACTTGAATCCATATGGATTGTTATCTGATGTGTCTTACGAACAAAGTCCAGTTCCTCAGGAAAGTCTTCAGGGAACTCGTTACGGAACTCTCCATCCGGATTGATGAATATCATTTTCAGTTTCCTGTTCTTAGCCTGAATAATTTCCCGACGCAATCTGTCTGATGGTGAAGCACATCCCATCATCGAATCACGGGTAAGAATACAAATAAATATCTTTGCCCTGTCAATCACACTTAATGTCCTCTGTACATCCATGTTGCCATATTCAAAGAACACGTTTCCGCGGACATTATTCAGTTCGAGCTGTTGTTTGATTGCACGCGCAACATTCATTCCCTCGGCGTTGCATGTGATAATTATACTATATTCCGATGACATTTTTATGATATTTTATTTCTATCGGCTTCATCAACTACTGAAATTCAGCACATGCGGTCCCTGTAGTCCTCGTACTTATATACCTTATACACTTCAAATTCGCCATTCTCATGGAGCATGGCAATGCTCGGGTGCGATATTCCGTTGAACATATTTGTCTTTACCGTGGTATAGTGAATCATATCCTCGAACACCACCTTGTCACCTACCTTTAACGGCTGCGGGAATTTCCAGCTACCCATATAATCGCCACTGAGGCAGCTGTTGCCACCCAAGCGGTAGATATTCTCTTCAAAAGGAGCTCCCTTCACAGCATCAGCATCAAGCGACTCCGCACCTGTTACTACAGGCTGGTAAGGCATCTCAAGACAGTCGGGCATGTGGCATGTGAAGCTCACATTGAGGATTGCCGTACGTATGCCGCGGCTCTCTACAATATCCACCACCTCCGATACAAGCGTACCCGTCTGCCAAGCAAACGCAGAGCCCGGTTCAAGAATAATCTGAAGATTTGGATAACGGCTACGCAGCCCCTTGAGCAGGGCAATCAAGTGCTCGACATCATAATCCTTGCGTGTCATCAAGTGACCGCCGCCAAGGTTCAGCCATTTCACTTCAGGCAGCCAACGACCGAACTTCTCCTCGATATGCACCAAGGTATTCTCGAGTGCATACGAGCTGGACTCGCAATGACAATGGCAATGGAAGCCCTCGATTCCTGCCGGCAGTTCATCGGGCAACAGGTCGGCTGTAATGCCGAAACGGCTACCTGGAGCGCATGGATTGTACAGTTCTGTCTCAATCTCAGAATACTCGGGATTGATACGTATTCCGCATGAAATATCATGCCCGGTCTCCTTGGTCATCGGATAAAAACGTTCATACTGCGTCAGTGAGTTGAACGATATGTGACTGCTGCAGCGCATCATCTCGCCGAACTCTTCCGTGGTATATGCAGGCGAAAAAGCATGCGCCCTGCTGCCGAACTCCTCAAATGCCAGACGCGCCTCATGGATTGAGCTTGCCGTAACCGAGTTTATATATTCGCGGAAAATTGGGAAACTCTTCCACAAGGCAAAAGCCTTGAAGGCAAGTATTATCTCGACACCCGCCTCACGCGCCACACGGCTGATGAGAGCAAGATTTCTGCGCAGGAGAGCCTCTTCCGTGACATAGCATGGCGACGGCACCTTATTTATAAGGTCTTTATCCATTATCTTGTACATTATCCTATAATTTTTAGTTTCGCAAATTTAAGCAGCAGAGTCTTCACTCCTGCATTCTGGAATTTTATTGTAGCCTTGGCATTCTCGCCTGCACCCTCGGTCGAGTGCACCTCGCCGACACCGAAGCGGTCGTGCTGCACAATCATGCCCACGCTCAGTGCTGTCGGGTTCACCTTGGGGGCATAGAAATCACGCTCGACATCGGATACGCGTCGCAGGTTGGCCGGTTTCCGCATTAAAGAAGAGGCATCAATGACACGTTTGCCCTGCGGAGCACCGTTTTGTTGCGATGGTCCTACACCACCCTGACGGTTCTCATGCGAAGAGGCACTACCCCATGAGTCACGTCCCCATGAAGATGATTGCCCGGCCGCCCTGTTGGTACCGCCGAACATTCCGCCACTGCGCCATGACTGCCCGCCCTGCTGCGGACGCTGCTGCACCCCGCCCTGCATGGCTATATAACGCGAATCAATCTCCTTGATGAAGCGGCTCGGTTCGCAAAAGCCGAACTGCCCGTATTTGTAACGGCTCTTGGCAAAGGATAGCACACAATGGTCCTTGGCACGGGTTATCGCCACATAGAAGAGACGGCGCTCCTCTTCCATCTCACGCATTGAGTTTTGCGCACACTGGTTAGGGAAAAGGTCCTCCTCGAGCCCCACAATGAAAACCGTACGGAACTCGAGACCCTTGGCCGAGTGTATTGTCATCAGTGTCACATGGTTGCCGTCATCCTCATCCTTGGCGTCAAGGTCTGTTACAAGAGCCACCTCGGAGAGGAAGTCTACAAGCTTGTCATTAATGTCGCCCTCTTCGCGGCGCACGTCGACAAAGTCAGCTATTCCGTTCATGAGCTCCTGCACATTCTCCTGACGCGCCTTGCCCTCGACACTTTTGTCATTATTGAATTCCATGAGCATACCACTCTCCTGCAGCACCAGGCGTGCCGTCTCAATAGCGTTCTTGCTCTGGGCATAGCCTGCGAAACGCTCAATCATCGCCGCAAATAGCTGCAGTTTGGCGAATGTTCCCTTCGTTACATCCAACGGTGGCTGCAACGGGTCGGCAATCACGCTCCAGAAGCTTGTCTCGCGCTCCATTGCAGCATCCTTGACCTTCTGCAGTGTCTTGTCGCCAATGCCACGTGCAGGGAAATTTATTATTCTTTTGAACGCCTCCTCATCATTCGGGTTGCATATAAGACGGAAATAGGCAATTACATCCTTTATCTCCTTACGCTGATAGAAAGAGAGGCCACCATATATGCGATAGGGGTATGAGCGTTTGCGGAACGCCTCCTCAAATATACGCGACTGCGCATTGGTGCGGTACAGGATTGCGAAATCCCGGAACTCAAGCCCTTCGCGGCGACGCAGTTCCGATATTTTATTGGCCACAATCTCGCCCTCTTCAAAGTCGGAATATGCAGAATAGAGAGCAAGCGGCTCGCCCTCGCCACGGTCGGAGAAGACAGTTTTCTTTATCTGCTCCTGGTTCCTTGATATGAGACTGTTGGCAGCATTGACAATCATCTTTGTAGAACGGTAATTCTGCTCAAGCTTGAAGATTCTTGCCCCGCCGTATCGCTCGGTAAAACCGAGGATATTCCCGATGTTGGCACCGCGGAATGAATAGATGCTCTGCGCATCATCGCCAACAACACATATTGCCCTGCGGGCCTGTGTCAGTTGCCACACTATACAGCCCTGCACATAGTTGGTGTCCTGAAACTCATCGACAAGCACATATCTGAAGCGTTGTACATACTGGTCAAGAACTTCGGGCATATCCCTGAAGAGCCTGTATGTATTAACAAGCAGGTCATCAAAATCCATCGCATTCGCAAGGCGACATCTCTCGGCATACCTTTTATATATCTCATATGTCGAGGGTATCTTAGCATGCAGGTCATCGCGTCGCAGCCCCTGGTCGCTCTCATAGTCGCTTGGCGAGATAAGCGCGCTCTTTGCCGATGAAATCCTCTCGGCAACAACATTGGGCTTGTACACCTTCTCATCGAGCTGCATCTCCTTGATGATGCTCTTGACAAGGCTGCGCGAATCGGTCTGGTCATAGATGGTAAACTGCGGGTCATACCCTATGTGATGCGCCTCACGACGGAGAATCTTGGAAAAGACCGAGTGGAATGTGCCCATCCACAGCATGGAGGCCGCCCTCTCCCCCACACGCGCAGCGATACGTTCCTTCATCTCGCCCGCCGCCTTGTTGGTAAAGGTAAGCGCAAGAATGGACCAAGGCTCATAGCCATGCTCAAGCAGATATGCTATCTTGTATGTGAGCACACGTGTCTTGCCCGAACCCGCACCCGCTATCACAAGCGACGGCCCGTCAAGATAGCGCACCGCATCGAGTTGCGCTCCATTCAACTCCTCTTCGTAGTTTATCATCTTATTATGTTATCTTATTTTCTGCGAAGATAGGCAAAATCCGCCATATTTCCGAACATAGCCCCGCAAACCTTGTTTAGAAAGTATTAGCGAACCAAGAAAAGAATACAATCATGAGCGAATTAGTAAAGAGCACCCATACAGGCTTTCAGATGCCTGTACTCATCTACCCCACCGGCGCACTGACCCCCGTCATCAGCCAGGCCACCGTAGAACTGCACTACGGAAAACATCTGCAGACATACGTGGACAACCTCAACAAGTTTGTCGCCGAGACCGAGTTCGAAGGAATGACTCTCCGCGAGATTATCTCACAGGCCCCTCCGGGCCCTCTGCTCAACAATGCCGGGCAAGTACTCAACCACTCGCTCTACTTCGAGCAGTTCACGCCCTATCCACCCGGCAAGAACCTCCCCGGGCACAATCTGAAGGAGTTCATACACTTTGACTTCGGCAATTTCGAGACACTCAAGAAAAAGATGGAAGACGCCGCGGCATCACTCTTCGGCAGCGGCTGGGTTTGGCTGGCACAGGAAGAGAGCGGCAAGCTGAGCATTGTCAGCTGTCCCAATGGCGACACCCCCATCCGTCACAGGATGACCCCGCTTTACGGCATTGACGTTTGGGAGCACGCCTACTACATCGACTACCAGAACCGCCGCGCCGAGCATGTAAAGAAGCTGTGGGATATCGTCGATTGGGAAATGGTTGAAAGCAGACTGAACATATAACCGGTTAAGGCGCCATTGATGGCGCCTTAACCGGTTATATGACAATTTAGAACCAAACCGACTATTTGACTTCCTTAAGAAGATACACTATCACCGGCAAGTGGTCACTGTAACCGTTAAGCCACACACCGCCCGCATGAGTACGCAAAGTGTTGCCCTTGTAGCGGCCCTCCTGCTGGAACATGTAGTTACGGGAGAAGATTTCCGTCTTGTAGAGTTTCAATGTAGAGCGGTCGTTGCCGAGAAGGTTTCCGCTGAGGACTATCTGGTCAAAAAGATTCCATTTGCCTTTGTATTTGAGGGTTCCATGTCCTTTTTGACGTAGGATGTTCCACCAGGGGTTATATAGGTCGGTCGATGACTTTACATCCTTTTTATCGCGCATGGCACCCAGACAACTCTTCATACTTTTGTTGTCAGGGTCATCATTCATGTCTCCCATTATAAGAACCTTGGTTTCGGGATGCACGTTCATGATAGAATCCTTCAGCTGGCGCACAAGCACTCCCGCACGCTCGCGTGCCGGTGACTTGGCATATCGCGACGGCCAGTGGTTGACGATGATATGAACCACCTCGCCACCCATCTCTCCACTTACGACAAGGAAACCGCGGGTCTTGTAGGTAGTGTCATTGTCCTCTGTTATATAAGGAGAGAGCACTGAATTTATCGGCTTGAAGAGTTTGGGATTGTAAAGCAGGGCGCAATCGACACCACGGGTGTCAGGTCCCTCGATGTGCACGAAATCCCATCCGCGCGGAGCGAGAACCTCGTGCTTCACAAGGTCGACGAGCACGCGGCTGTTCTCAATTTCGGAAACACCCACTGCAGCCATGCCCACAGGAACGACATCGGTACCCATCTCGTTGAGCACAGTCGCCATATTCTTGAGCTTATTCACATATTTTAGTGTACCCCACTTGTTGGTGCCGTCCGGCAGAAATTCATAGTCATTCTTTCCCGGGTCGTGGATAGTGTCGAACAGATTCTCGAGGTTATAGAATCCCACGCTGTACACCTCATACCTCTTCTCCTGCGCCGATGACGTGAACAGCACGGCAAAAAGCATCAGCGCCATCAGCAAACAAAAATTCTTTCTCATTATTATATATTATTTATTCTTGTCTTTGCACTACAGCGGGTAAAATTAATGAAAAAAAACTTTTTCTGTATCATAAGCACAATAAATTATGTGTCGGAGAACAGAAAATACAATACAAATGATACCTTTTTCTGTTTATTAGTCAGTGAACGGGAGTTTTATCTTAACATATTGCACCTGAATTCATATTTGTAATACATTTTTACGCATAAAAGCGGATTTTCTTTGATTTTATCAAATATTACTATTAATTTCGCACTCCTAAAATCATAATATTCTAAAGAACAATCAATAAAACAATATAACCATGGCACAGATGAATTTTGGCGGCGTCATCGAGAACGTCGTGACACGTGAAGAATATCCATTGGCAAAAGCATTGGAGACATTGAAGGATGAGACAATCGCAGTTATCGGCTACGGCGTACAGGGCCCGGGCCAGTCACTCAACCTGCGCGATAACGGTTTCAATGTAATCGTAGGCCAGCGTCAGAACTCAAAGAGTTGGGACAAGGCCGTTGCTGACGGCTGGGTACCGGGCGAGAACCTTTTCGACATAGAGGAGGCCTGCGAGAAGGCTACAATAATCGAGTATCTGCTCTCTGACGCAGGACAGATATCAGTATGGCCCACAGTCAAGAAGCACCTTACCCCGGGCAAAGCCCTCTACTTCTCTCATGGCTTCGGCATCACATACAAGGAGCGCACAGGCATTGTTCCTCCTGCCGACGTTGACGTTATCCTTGTAGCCCCCAAGGGTTCAGGAACATCACTCCGCCGCATGTTCCTCCAGGGACGCGGCCTGAACTCAAGCTACGCAATCTTCCAGGATGCGACAGGCAAGGCGTGGGACCGCGTCATAGCACTCGGTATCGGAGTAGGCTCCGGTTATCTTTTCGAGACCACATTCAAGCGTGAGGTTTACTCAGACCTTACAGGCGAGCGCGGCACATTGATGGGCGCTATCCAGGGTATCTTCGCTGCGCAGTACGAGGTTCTGCGCCAGAACGGGCACACACCTTCCGAGGCATTCAACGAGACAGTCGAGGAGCTTTCGCAGAGCCTCATGCCGCTGATTTCGGAGAACGGTATGGACTGGATGTACGCAAACTGCTCTACCACTGCACAGCGCGGTGCACTCGACTGGTGGAAGAAGTTCCGCGATGCCACAATGCCTGTATTCCAGGAGCTCTATGCCGAGGTTGCTTGCGGCAACGAGGCACAGCGCAGCATTGACACCAACTCACAGCCCGACTACCGCCAGAAGCTCGAGGAAGAGCTGCGTGAGATGCGCGAGACAGAGATGTGGCAGGCCGGTACAGTGGTACGCAAACTCCGCCCCGAGAACAACTGATAAAAGAGTTCATGAACATCTATAACCTGTAAGCATTGCTTGCAGGTTATTTTTTTTGGAACAAAAAATATTCTAAACCTTTCACACAAATATACTTTTTTTTAACTTTGTCAGTTGGCAGTACTCCTTTTTAAATAAAGGAAAGAGCATTCACAAGGCTCATTGCACACAAGCATTTAAGTATTAATTTATTATAAACCATTATGATTAGATTATCAAAGTTCGCGACATTCCTGTTGCTATGCATCGCTTGCATGTCAGGCGCAGATGCACAGGGACAGACGCAATCCAAGGACGGCCTCATGAAGCAGCAGCCAGCCCGTCAGCTCTATGCCGACACGCTTCTGGTCAAGGAGGCAAGCGCAGTGGACAACGTCATCACTATCAGCGATGACAACAACGAGTCGTACACTTTCTCCGAAGGTCAGCTCGGCGATGATGATGACTATGCAGGCACAACGGCAATGGTATCATCGAACGATGACTACTTCCTTTCCGAGGTAGGCTACCTGTTCAGCCCTATGCGTTTCCGCATCCGCGCCTACGAGTCAATGTACAACAATGTATATGCCAACGGCGTAATGCTCAATGATGCCGAGAGAGGCCAGTTCAGCTACGGCATGATAGGCGGTCTCAACGATGCCACCCGTAACAAGGAGGGTGCCACATTCCTCGAGCACAACCGTTTCGGATTCAGCACTATCGGTGGCGCAAGCAACATCAACATGCGTGCGAGCCAGTATGCGGCAGGCAACAAGATGTCACTTGTGGGCTGTAACCGCAACTATCTTGCCCGTCTGATGTACACAGGCTCTACCGGTCTCATGCAGAACGGCTGGGCATTCACCGCATCAGCATCTTACCGCTGGGCAAACGAGGGTGTTATCGAGGGTACTTTCTACAACTCACTGGGCTACTTCCTCGCAGCCGAGAAGAAGATAAACAACAAGCACAGTATCTCTATCGCCACATGGGGTTCTCCCACCGAGCGTGCCCAGCAGGGTGCAGCTACCGAAGAGGCATACTGGCTCGCCGGCAGCCACTACTACAACCCCAACTGGGGTTACCAGAACGGCGAGAAGCGCAACGCACGCGTTGTGAACTCATTCGAGCCATCAGTACTCTTCACATGGGACTATAAGATAAACGACAAGATGCAGTTGACGACATCACTCTTCGGCAAGTACTCAATGTACAGCACAACAGCCCTGGGCTGGAACGGCAACGCTGCCGACCCGCGTCCCAACTACTACCAGAACCTGCCAAGCGCAGCATATGATGTATGGGACATCGAGTACACTCCTACCGAGGATGAGTACAACGACTACATGACACGTTACAACTACTGGAAGGCAAGCAAGGCCAACCGTCAGCTCAACTGGGACTATATGTACTATGCGAACCAGCAGGCAAACGCAGTTGGCGGCGAGTGCCTCTACTACGTTGAGCGCCGTCACAACGACCAGCTTGCGCTGAACCTCGGTTCAGTCCTTAACATTGAGTACAACCGTTACAACACCGGTACCGTCGGAGTCAACCTGGGAACGACCAAGGGTATGCACTACAAGACCATGAGCGACCTCCTCGGTGCGAACAAGTACACCGATATCGACAAGTTCTCTGTCGGTGACTTCGGTCCCAACAGCGACTACGTACAGAACGACGTCGACAACCCCAACCGACAGATTGGCGAGGGTGACGTGTTCGGTTACGACTACGACCTCTATGTAAACAAGGCCAACCTCTTCTATCAGCACCAGTTCAACAAGGGTATTTTCCACCTGTTCGCAGGTGCCAATATAGAGGGTACCACAATGGAGCGTTTCGGTAACATGCGCAACGGACGTGCAATTGAGTTCTCAAAGGGCAGCAGCGGCACAGCCAAGTTCCTTGGCGGCGGTGCAAAGCTGAACGCTATATTCACATTCAACGCATACAACACACTGTCACTGGGCGCAGGCTATGAGAACCGCGCACCTATCGCATACAACTCATTCATCGCACCACGTATGCGCAACGACTTTGTACAGGGTCTCGAGAATGAGAACATCTTCAGTGCCGAGGCATCGTACAGACTGAATGTAGGCCCGGTCACAGCAAAGGTAACAGGCTATTACACAGTTCTGAACGACCTCGTTGAGCAGAATGCATTCTACAACGACCTTCAGTCACAGTTCACATACCTCACCATGACAGGTGTGAACAAAGTACACTACGGCGTTGAGGCAGCAGTAGTATACAACGTCACATCGGCACTCTCGTTCAATGCAGTGGCATCGGTGGGCAATGCCGAGTACACCGACAACGTTAAGGGCTTCCTCATAAGCGAGAACGAAAAGGTTGTCATGAACGACAAGGTATACATGGACGGTGTAAAGGTCGACGGCACACCGCTCACAGCATTGAGCCTTGGTGTTGACTACAATGTCAACGGCTGGTACCTGAGCGCAAACGTCAACTACTACGACAACATCTACATCGACGCATCGAAGTATGCACGCCTCGAGAGCGTCGTAGGCGAGCCCGTCATTGACGCTACCACAGGCAAGGAGATACTTGACCTCCCCACACAGTTCAGTGGCCGTGGCGACTTCATGGTAGACGCGTCAATAGGCAAGAGCATCAGCCTGAGAAGGGGCAAGAAACTGAACATCAACCTCAGCCTAAACAACATCCTCAACAACCAGAAGATGATTACCGGCGGTTACGAGCAGAACCGTGGCGACAGCTACGCCGACGGCGAGGCACGTACATACAAGTTCTCGAAGAACCCGTTCCTCTACTATGCCAACGCATTCAACGCATACCTGAACATTGGATTACGTTTCTAAAGAAGAAAGGAGAAAACGAATATGAAAGCAATAAAATATCTATCAATACTTGCACTGTCACTCTTTACAATGACATCGTGCATGAACGACTTTGATGAGCCCGATTTCAAGGAGCCTCCTTTCGGCAACAACGAGATTGGCGAGGCAAACATGACCATTGCCGAGTTGAAGGCAAAATACGCCTCAACCATTTCGGCAAGCGGTGTCAAGGAGGTTACAGAAGATATCATCATCGAAGGTGTTGTAGTTGCCGATGACGCAACAGGTAATGTCTACAAGCAGTTCATCATAAACGACGAGACAGGCGCAATCATCATCGGTGTGAACGATGTAGGTCTCTATGCAATGGTTCCTGTAGGACAGCGCGTACGCATCGACTGCAAGGGATTGCATGTAGGCGGATACGGTAAGATGGCACAAGTAGGCGGACTTTACGAGGGCAAGATTGGCCGTATGGCAAAGAGCGTTTACAGGGAGCATGTCCGCCTTGTAGGCGAGCCAAGCATGGTACAGCCCGAGCTTGTTCCCGAAGTTATTGATGACACATACTTCACTAACGAGAACAAGGAGAACCTTGCTAAGTTCGTACGCCTTGAGAATGTAGAGATTACCGAGGCCAACGGTACCGAGCTATGGGCACCCGAGGAGCTTGCCTACAACAACGTGGTAGAGCGCCACATAAAGATGGGCAAGACCAACCTTGTACTGCGCATGAGCACATATGCCGACTTTGCCAATGAGGCCATTCCTGACGGCAAGCTCAACATCAACGGCGTTCTCACACGCTACAACGACTATTGGCAGTTTGTAATCAGTTCAACAGGCGACATTCAGCAAATTGCAGAATAATAGAGAAACAACAACAATCAAAAAAATAACAATCATGAAACTCAAGAATTTATTTTTGGCAGCGATGACTCTGTTCGCTTTTACAGCGTGTACAGACACTCCCGACTCGCCATACGATTTCCCCACAACCGGCGGAAACGGTGGAACAACCGAAGAGGGCGTCTACATCAACGAGACATTCGCATCGGACTTCGGTGTATTCAGCACAGCCGAGACAGTCGGTGACACTCCATGGATTATCGACTACAAGACTGCAAAGGCTACATCTTACATTGACGGCACGAACAAGGCCGCTACAAGCTGGCTTATCTCATCACCGGTAGACTTTACCGAGGAGACCGAGGCATATGTAGCATTCGAGTACATCATCCGCTACTCCGAGAGCGGCAAGGTTGCAAATAACCACCAGTTGCTCATCAGCGCCGACTACACCGGCGACCCGGCTGCAGCAACATGGACCGACCTACCTTATGGTGCAGTAGAGGGTGCCGACTGGGTTACATTCTACAAGGCAAACGTTGCAGTTCCTGCTGAGTTCCTCGGCAAGAGCGGTATTACATTTGCACTCCGTTACACAGCCACAACAAAAGCAGGTACATGGGAGGTAAAGAACTTCAAGGTTGCTCACGGCACAGCCGACGCACCTGAAGAGCCCGAGGAGGCACAGGAGTACACTGTTGCCGAGGCTTTGGCTGCATTCACAGGCGTTGCTACCCCCGCTGTTGTAAAGGGATATATCGTGGGTACAGTAAACGGTCAGGTATATACTGAGGGTTGCGTATTCAGCGGAACAGCGGAATCAAAAACAAACATTCTCATTGCCGATAATGCCGATGAGACAGACTACAACAACTGTATGCCCGTGCAGTTGCCAAGCGGTGCAGTGCGCAACGCATTGAACCTTGTAGAGAACCCAGGCAACTACAAGAAGCAGGTAACACTCACAGGTAGCCTTGAGAAGTACTTCGGCGTTCCTGGCTTGAAAACCGTATCAAAATACGAGATTGAGGGTGTTACTCCCGAAGAGCCCGAGACTCCCGAGGGTGCATACATCAGCGAGACATTCGCAACAAGCTTCGGTGCATTCACTACACAGGAGACAGTAGGCAACTATCCTTGGATTATCGACTACAGCACAGCAAAGGCGACTTCATATGTTGACACAGACGGTGATGGTGAAAAAGACAACAACCCTGCCACAAGCTGGCTCGTATCACCCACAATCGACCTCACAAACGAGACAGAGGCATACATCGCATTTGAATATATCATCCGTTACGCCGAGAGCGGCAAGGTTGCCGACAACCACCAGCTGCTCATCTGCAGCGACTTCTCGGGCGATGTTGCAACAGCATCATGGACAAACATCCCTTACGGTGCCGTAGAGGGTGTTGATTGGAACACATTCTACAAGGCTAACGTTGCCGTGCCCGCGGAGTTCCTCGGTAAGAGCACAGTTACTTTCGCACTCCGCTACACAGCTACCACAAAGGCCGGTACATGGGAAGTAAAGAACTTCGTTGTTGCACACGGTGCAGCTACCGGCGAGACACCAGAGCAGCCCGAGACACCGGACACACCAGACACACCTGTCGTTCCAAGCGGCGAGAACATGCTCGCAAACGGCAGTTTCGAGGATTGGAATGGTAGCGCAGCTGTTGCATGGGCAGGTCCTGCAGGCCACAATGCTACTGTTTCGCAGAGCACTGACGCACGCACAGGCAACTACTCTATCGCTGTAGCAGGCGTTGCAAACAGCAACAAGCGTCTTGCATCACAGAGCTATGTTCTTGCAGCCGGCACATATACATTCAGCATATATTACAAAGCAAACGGTGCCGAGGCAGGTCTTTGCCGTATCGGTTACGTGCCCATCGAGAATGGTCAGGCTGTTTCAACCAAGTACACTTACGAGACAGCTGCTGCGTCAGCAGCACCTGCAGAGTGGACACCAAGAGTGTTCGAGTTCACACTAACAGAACAGACAGAGGTTGCATTTGTCATAATGAACAACAAAGCCGGCAACGGTGCTTCATTCCTCGTTGACGATGCCTCATTGACAACAACTGACGGTTCAATCTCCGGTGGCGGTAACGAAGAAGGTGGCGAAGAGCCCGAGACTCCTTCTGCTGGAGGTGAATACCTTAACGAGACATTCGCTACAGACCTCGGTTCATTCAAGACTCAGGAAGTTGTAGGCAATTTCCCATGGGTATTTGCAGCCAATTATGGTGCAAAGGCTTCAGGTTACTCAAACGGCGCAAGCCAGGATGCAGAAAGTTGGTTGATTTCTCCAGCTATTAACCTCACAGGCGAGACTGCAGCGAACATTGCCTTTGACTATGTAATAAACAAGGGAGACGTAAATGCAGCAGCAACGAACCACAAGCTGCTTGTAACAAGCAACTACACTGGCGATGTAACAACTACAGAGTGGGTTGAGGTTGAATACGGTGCAGTAAACAATAACAACTGGACATTCCACAACACAGGAGAAATCGCACTCCCCGGCTCAGTAATGGGCAAGTCAGCAGTTGTTGTTGCATTCAAGTATATGTCTACAACTGCAAACTCAAGTACCTGGGAAGTGAAAAACGTTGTTGTATCAAGTGCAACAAAATAATCATTTCCGACTCAGTATCACAAATAATGCGATGGGCAATTGCCCATCGCATTATTTGTGCTCACAACGCAGGGATTATTTCTTGTCCTGCAAGCCGAACGAGAGCCACACCTCAGGCGGAAAATTCTGCTTTACTGGGGCTTTCTACACCGCAAAGAGGAAGAAACAGGCATTCTTGTATATAAAAAACTGCGAAGCAAACGACCTTATTTCTATAAAGAAAATATTTCTTATAAATTTAAACAGTTTCTCATATTGTCGGTTTAAAAACTTTCGCTATCTTCGCTGAACAAAAATGCGTATATACGCAAAAATATTCAGTTGAATTATGGAGATAAAGCGTGATTCATACCTTGACAGACTCATACTTCCAGAAGTTTGTAATTACCGAAGACCCTATAAAACGCTACCAAGATGAAAACGGAGTCATATTTATGAACATTTATGAATTCTTACTCAATAAAGAGAGTTTGAAAGTATAAGCCAATTATAAAAAACATCACAAAACATGCGATGAGCAACTGCCCATCGCATGTTTTGTTTGTAGTGAAGTGCTCTCACTTCTTGTCCTGAATGCCGAAAGAGAGCCACACCTCGGGCGGAAAGTTCTGCTTGATTGGTGCTTTTGATGCATTGAAAATCAAAAGGATAAAATTCACGCCACTACCCTGCACAACAGCGGTATCCGCGATATAATCCAAACCAGCAGAGCCGATATCGAGAAGGCCGACACTGCCATGAGAATCATCTTCAGCACAGCGGGCAGCGACGGCACCAAGGCATTGTAGACATCGTACATTACCTGAACAACGAAGAAATGGCATAGGTATATTCCGAAGGTCAGACGTGCAAGGGCACTGATGAAAGCCGATGGGCGGAATCCTATTTTCCGGACAGCGACAAAAACAGGGAAAGTCATCATGAACACATTGATGCTCGTGAAGAGCCACATTATTTCAAGATAGGCATAATTGCCGGGATAATACTCCTGCATCACAAGATATCCGCCGAAAGTGACTGCATAGCCGACAACGAACATAGGCACACCTATCGCAGCAACCTTGCCCCAACTCCAGTCGAGCGGGTAACGTACAAGATAGTGGGCAAGCACAATGTAACCGATGAAACCCGAGAGATAATAGAAAGTGCCGAAGGTATTCCAGTCACAGACTCCCCACAGGCCCATATTACCATAGTTTCCTGTGTAACCAAGAAGAGGGGCAGCAATGTTTACCAACGGGAGCAACAATGAAACTCCCCAGAGTTTGAGGAACAGTTTTATGTCGGAACGCGGGGCGCTCTTGAGCCACGCATTAAAAACAGGCATTATAAGGTAAAGCCCGACAAGCATGTACAGATACCAGAAAGGAGTGGTGTCGTAGTTGAAATTGAAGATGAAGGTATAAAGCTTGTTCAATGTAGCTTCGGCACTGAAAGCGTCGGGGTTGAGCGAAGGGCTGCCCGACTGATGAACATAATTCATGTACAGGAAGTAGAGCACAGGAGTGAGCAGCGACCAGAATAACAGCGGAACAAGCAGACGCCCCACCCTCTTGCGGTAGAATGCACCCATACGCATGTCATTAGGGATGACAAGCACTCCTGTCATCATTACGAAGAGAGGTACACAGCAACGCACCAAACTACCCATGCCGCACCCTTGCAGAAAAACATGGTAATCGGTGTCGAAATGAGCCACGTACGGGTCGGTGCAGTGAGCAAGGACCACAAGGAAACATGCAAGCACCCTCATGACGTCGACCCATGCGATATTATTCTTTCCCATAATTAGTCTTAGAAGTATAAACCCATAATTAGTCTTAGAAGTATAAATTACGCGCAAAGAAAAGTTAAGTTCAACAGTTTTCAAACTAAAAAAGAGGAAAAGTTAAGATTTTTGTTTTTTATGAACTATCTTCGCAGAAAGCAAATGAACAATCAAAGCATATATACCATGAAACTACTTGAAGGAAAGACTGCTCTTGTTACAGGAGCCACACGAGGAATAGGCCGCGCCATTGCGGTAAAGTTTGCCCAGGCAGGTGCAAATGTAGCATTCACATACAGGCAAATCAACAGCAACGCCGAGGAGCTCATAAAGGAGATTGAGGCCATGGGCGTGAAATGCAAGGGCTATGCCGCCGATGCGGCCGACTTTGCAACCACAGACGCTGTTGTCAAAGAGGTCATGGCCGACTTCGGTCGCATTGACGTGCTTGTAAACAATGCAGGAATAACCAAGGACGGACTTATAATGCGCATGACCGAGGAGCAGTGGGATGCTGTAATTACCACCAATCTGAAGTCGGCATTCAACTTCACACGTGCCGTAGTGCCCGTCATGGCAAAGCAACGTGGCGGAAGCATCATCAACATGTCATCGGTTGTGGGAGAGAACGGCAATGCGGGCCAGTGCAACTACGCGGCATCAAAGGCAGGTATAATAGGATTCTCGAAGTCAGTAGCCAAGGAGATGGGGCCACGCGGCATCAGGTCGAACTGCATTGCTCCGGGATTCATCATTACCGACATGACAAGTGCCATTCCCGAGGAGATGCGTGCCGAGTGGGCAAAGACAATTCCTCTGCGCCGCGCCGGTAACCCCGAGGATGTCGCCAATGTGGCGCTCTTCCTTGCCAGCGACATGTCGGCCTACGTCAGCGGACAGGTCATCAATTGCTGCGGAGCAATGAGCTGCTAAAGAAAAGGGATTTATATATAACAACAGCAGGTTGGCAATTGCCAACCTGCTGTTGTTATATATAAAAGACAATACAATGAAACATCTTTCAACATTAAACTTTACACATCAAACACTTTTCAGAATGGTTTCCTGGTAACATACATATCCACCAACGGAACAACCACAAGAACATCAAGTATCGCCAGCATGAGCACTGCGCCCAAAGCACCTATGGTAAGCGCCATAGCCAAGGCATAGAGGAACGAGAATGCGTGAAGCAGAATCAACGCTATCGCAAGCAGGAACCACAGCTTGAGTCTTGTCAATCTGTACAATATGACCGCGAAGGTAGCAAGCGTCAGAGGGATGAAGAACATCAGATTCTCATTTATGAATATAAGCAACAACAGGCTAAGCAACGCCATCAGCAGCAACGTCGCATAAAGTTTGTTCGCCGCCACAGCCAACGCAGCCGATGACTTCGCGCTCTTGCGGAGTGAGTTGGATGTTCCATTGACAGCCTTCTTGCGCTGTCCTATATGTACCCACACCACCATAAGCACCATTACGACAGCCGAAACAGCCATTGCCGCATTATCGAACGGAATACCTTGTACAATACCGAAAGGCTTGAACTGAACGCCTGTAACCAAGCATGCGACAATTGCCACAAGTTCGCCTGCCGCAAGAGCCGCAATGGCTGCAAGCAGAGCCTTCAATGCACCCCACAGCACCTTGCGAAGCTGTACACGCCCGCGCAACACCTCAAGCACCAATGCTATCACGAACAGCAGCAGTACCACGCTGTTCAACACAATGTACTCTCCCTTTGTGAAGTTGAACAAGCCTATGAGCGGCAGGGTAAAGTTAATTGTATCGGCATCGGAGAGAAGACTGTCGCGGGATGAGTATCTATCATCAGTCAGATAGCTGTGTACAACAGGAACGACCTGCGAACCATAATGCTGAATGGACCTCGGATTGACATTCGAGAAGTTGTCAAGGTCGGTATGATAGTGGTTGATATCGGCGATTGTAGAGAAATTCATTCCCGGGATTTCATCCTTCACAATGGTAAAATCGGTAAAGTTAGGCATGAAGCCATAGACAACCGTTGTCAGAGAGTATGTGAACGGATATTCAGCTGCCGACTCATAGAGTTCCATAACCTTTTCGTTACCGGGAGAAGTCTCGAAGAGCAGAGCCGGACCGAACGGGCCACGTGCCTCTATGTTTATCATGAAGCCCACATCGTTGAACTCCTCGCGGTTGTTCTCCCACATAGCCTTCATACCCTTCATGCCGACCTCCTCGGCATCGGTAAAGAGCACCTTTACACCCTGTTTCCAATCGGCACGGTACTTCAGGGCCTGAGCCACGGTCTCGAGTATTACACCCACTCCATAGCCGTCATCAGCAGCTCCATAGGACCACACTGTATCACTCTTGGCTATAGGCTGCGAGTAACGCGAATCATAATGGGCAACCATGAGCAGATAGGTTGTCTGCTCTGTGGGGTTTTCGGGAGCGAAAGTTGCGAGCACGTTGGTCGCATCGAAGGTGTATGTTACATGTTTGTTCTCGGGGCCGGTGAGTGACTTGTATTCAAAAAGATGGACCGTGTCGGCGCCGAGCTCCCCAAGACGGGACACAAGATAGTCACGCACCTCGGCACGCTCCTGTGGATGCGCCACCGAATGATGATTACGGGAGATGACCTCAATGTCATTTACAACACGCTCGGCAGAGAAAGCCGATGAAGCAGCATCCTGAACC
>JAFXGX010000046.1 GCA_017536695.1 Bacteroidaceae bacterium
ATATCCTGTTCAGCTGTAGCAAACCATAGACCTTTTGCTTCGGCCCATTGCTGAACTATTTTTTCCTGCAATTCATCTATTTCCCAGTTTGGTGGGTTTGTTTTGCATGTTCCAACATCTGAACCTGCCTCAAGGCTTGCTCGCGCGTAGTTGCATACGATGTACGCCCCGATGAGCGCCTCACCTGCGCAGCAGAGGCCCGCATGCTCTTGTTGATTGAATTGAATAATGTCTGTTTTTCCATCCAATATGTTGTTTATGTAGTTATCAAGTAGCTGAAGTGTATGTTCTGAAAAACCATTATTACCAATAGAAGCATATATGATGTCTAAAGTAATACCATTATTATCTTGAATCTGGTCGGTCATAAGTACAATCTGGCGACTTGATTTTCCGTTTAGTTTACACATTGTAAAAATAGCAAGATTATACAATAAAACAAAACTATTCAAACTATTTCTTCACATTTTCAAGATATTCCAGGTTTGCTCCCATTGATTAAGAGGCGATTGGAGCGCGAGTTTCAGAAATTCATTGACTTGAATCCCTACTCATTAAACAATACACGTTACACACAAAACGTTAAACATTAAACACTACACATTGCACATTTAAACTTTTACCTCTTTATGTGTGTTTACCCGAAGAGATAAAAGTTTTCATTATGGAGTGGATTACTGACCTTTTTCGTTCGCATCCTGAGCTGGCGATTTATCTGGTGCTTGGGGTAGGTTTTCTTGTCGGGAGAATACATATCAAGGGGTTCAGCCTGGGTATTGTCACAAGTGTGCTGCTTGTGGGTGTTGTTGTGGGGCAGCTGGATATTCCCATGACGGGGGCGCTTAAGCAGACGGCGTTCCTGCTGTTCCTGTTTGCCATAGGTTACAAGGTGGGACCGCAGTTCTTTGCAGGACTGCGCAAAGAGGGGCTTCCGCAGGTGGGTTTTGCTGCATTGATGTGCCTGTTCATTCTGTTCTCAACCTGGGGCATAGCAGCCATAATGGGCTACAACGTGGGCGAGGCGGCAGGGCTGCTGTCGGGCTCGCAGACCATAAGCGCGGTGATTGGTGTTGCCGATGATACGATACGTGGGATGGGGCTTCCGGCCGATGAGCAGAAGAAGGTGCTTGACATAATGCCTGTGGCATACGCGGTAACATATATTTTCGGCACGGCGGGGTCAGCATGGATTCTGGCGCGGTTGGGGCCGAAGATGCTGGGCGGCATAGAGAAGGTAAAGAGTGCGTGCCGCGACCTGGAGACGCGCATGGGACGCGAGGAGAGCGACAAGCCGGGGTTCATGGAGGCAAGGCGCGAGGTGGAGTTCCGCTGCTACCGCATAGAGAACGAGTGGTTCAAGAAAGGACGTTCGGTGTTCGACCTGGAGCACTTCTTCGAACGTCAGGGCAAGCGTCTGTTCGTGGAGCGCATACGCAAAGGCAAGATGATTATTGATGATGTAAGGCCGAAGGAGATTCTGCACCCGGGCGATGAGGTGGTGCTGAGCGGACGGCATGAGTACACGATTGGCGAGGAGAAATGGATTGGCGAGGAGGTTGAGGATGAGACTCTGCTTGCTTTCCCTGTGATGATGATAAAAAGCACAGTGGCGGGCAGGAGCTTCCGACGCGAGAAATCGTTCAACGGCAAGAGGGTAAGCGAGCTGCGTGCACAGCCGTTCATGCATGGCGTTGTGATACAGCGCATCAGGCGCATGGGTGTGAACATACCTGTATTACCGAAGACTATACTTGACACAGGCGATGTGATTGAGCTTGTGGGACGCAAAGTAGAGGTGCAGCTGGCTGCCAAGGAGGTGGGTTATCCCGACCCTGCCACCAATGAGAGCGATGTGGTGTTCCTGTCGATGGGTATTCTCATAGGTGCCATAATAGGTACCCTGACGCTGCACATAGGCAACGTACCCATAAGCCTGAGCAGCAGCGGCGGCGCACTTATTGCGGGTCTTGTCTTCGGTTGGTGGCGTGCCCACCACCCTACCATGGGTGCTATTCCCGAGGGTGCTCTGTGGGTGTTCAACAACATGGGGCTGAACATATTCATTGCCATTGTGGGAATATCGGCGGGACCGGGATTTGTCGAGGGGTTCCGCGAGGCTGGGCTGTCGCTGTTCCTGGCAGGAATAGTAGCCACATCGCTGCCGCTGTTCTTCGGTCTGTTCATTGCCACTAAGCTGTTCAAGTTCCACCCAGCCATAGCCTTGGGATGCTGTGCGGGAGCACGTACCACAACGGCTGCCATAGGTGCCATACAGGAGAGCCTGAGCAGCGAGACACCGGCACTGGGCTACACAGTGACATACGCTGTCGGCAATACGTTGCTGATTCTGTGGGGTGTGTTCATTGTGCTGATGATGTAGGCGAACGGAAAGGTGAAAGGTGAAAACGGAAAGCGGAAAACGGAAAACGGAAAACGGAAAAGTGAAATGATTTGTCATCTCGACGATTGAAATGAGGAGAGATCTCTCGTCGCAATGCTCGCTCGAGATGACAGAACCGTGAATAAGAGAATACTACAGGACATTAACCTACATTTAACTCAAAAACAACCAACAACAATTATATGAAACAATTACTTAACGACCACAGTGAGGTAAACTCCTTTGAGAGGGAGATGGAGAGAATCAGTCCTTTTGAGCTGAAGAACAGACTGATTGAAATGGCTGATGAGAGCATACGCCGCATGATGCGCACGATGCTTAACGCGGGGCGCGGCAACCCGAACTGGGTGGCTACCCTGCCACGCGAGGCGTTCTTCATGCTCGGGCAGTTCGCTCTCATGGAGTGCCGCAGGGATTGGGAGTGCCCCGAGGGATTGGCGGGCATTCCACAGAAGGAGGGCATTGCTGCACGCCTGGGCGAGTTCCTCAAGGAACGGCACAGCGATGCGGCAGCGCAGTTCCTGGAGAAGTGTTTCCGCTACATGATTGATGAGCACTCGGTTGACGGCGATGCCATGGTGCATGAGTGGGCGGAATGTGTCATAGGCGACCAGTACCCTGTGCCCGACCGCATTCTCAAGCACTGCGAGATTGCAGTGCAAGACTACATCGCACAGGAGCTGTGCGACGGCAGGCCTCCGCAGGGGACAATTGACCTGTTCGCCACCGAGGGCGGCACGGCTGCCATGTGCTACATATTCGACAGTCTGCAGCAGAACCGTCTGCTGGAACGTGGCGACAGCATCGCGCTGATGACGCCTGTATTCACGCCGTACATAGAGATTCCCAAACTATACCGCTACAACTACAGGGTAACTGAGATTCCCGCGGGGAGGATGAGCGAGGACGGCATGCATCTGTGGCAATATGACAGCAAGGAGCTTGGCAAACTACGTGACCCTGAGTACAAGGCACTGTTCATTGTCAACCCGAGCAACCCGCCGAGCTATGCCATGGCCGAAGAGACGGTCGACATGCTTGTGGACATAGTGAACAAATGGAACCCGAACCTGATGATTGTGACCGATGATGTGTATGCCACGTACGTGCCGGGCTTCCAGTCACTTATGGCCAGACTGCCGCACAACACTATTTGCGTATATTCGTTCTCCAAGTATTTCGGCGCTACAGGATGGCGTTCGGCGGTAATAGCCATGCATCGTGACAACATCTTCGACAAGCTCATCGAGCGTCTGCCACGCAAGCGCAAGACCGAGCTGAAGCAACGCTACGGCAGCATAAGGAGCGACGTTGAGAACATGCGTTTCATTGACCGCATGGTGGCCGACAGCCGTCAGGTGGCACTGAACCACACTGCGGGCCTGTCATTGCCGCAACAGATGCAGATGACCTTGTTTGCGCTCTACTCTATCATTGACAAGCGCGAAGGCGACAGCTTCAGGCTGAAGATGCACGAGATTATACAGGAGAGACTGAAGACGCTGTGGACAAGCATGGGATTCACTCTGCTGCCCGACCCGTTGCGTGCAGGCTACTACTCCGAGATTGACCTTCTTGTATGGGCACAGCGTTTCTACGGCAAGGACTTCGTTGAGTGGCTAAGGCTGAACTACAGCCCGCTGGATGTGGTGTTCCGTCTGGCAAGGGAGACATCGCTTGTGGTGCTCAACGGCGGCGGTTTCGACGGCCCTGAATGGAGCATACGCGTGTCGCTGGCGAACCTTAAGAAGAAGGATTACGACATCATTGGCAAGAGTGTCCGCGCAATTCTGGATTCGTATGCAGCGCGCTGGAAGAAGAGTCTGCCGGTTGTGGAGAATGAATAAAAAAACGGCTTCTTGCGACGCAGGAAGCCGTTTTTCAATCAATAACTTACTTTCTCTTGTTGACCATTGCGTCGATGGAGTCCATGACGGTTACGTAGAGGTTTCCTTGATTCAGAAACAAATAATGGTACCGCCCATACAGAAAAGCACAGCAACAAGAATTTCAAATACCAGCACCAGACAAATGGACTTCATAATAGGGAAACCAAAGACCAGACTTCCTACAATGCCAATAACAAACGACAGCATGAGTCCTGTTAGCATGCGTTTCCAGAACTTAGGCAAGTTGCTCTTACGCTCATCCCAAGCAGTCGCAAAAAAGAATGACGGAATCATCGCTATAATTACACAGACTATATACAGCAAAAACTTGTCCCAACGGAAACTGTTGTCCACCGACTTGGCCGTCAGGTCCGCCAATGCAAAATCGCCAGAAGGGGATTCGGCCGAAAAGCTGATTATGCCATCTGTAAAGAATCCAATGTATTCACGCCGCAGCATACCGTCCTTATTCTTAACGGTAATGATACGGTCCAACTCCCCCTCAACAGGTTGTATCCTCTCAATGATTTCCAATTCCTTCAAAAAAGGCAACAGTACAGTATCAGGGACTGCAGTAGCCTTATCAATATCGACATTGGCTATTTCATAAAGATACACATAGAGTTTAAGCCCCTCTTCGGATGTGAAGAGATAACGAAATTCCCCATCTAAAACACGGTCATAAGTCTTGGCAGAGTCCACGGCATTGTATACACAATCAAGACCATCGGGCACATTGAAAGTAATGTCTCTCAGAGTGGAACCTTCAAACTTAAAATCTTTTGCGCCAACCGTCATACTCATTATGACAGTGGCAATCAGTACAAAAATCCTTCTCATTTTATTATTTAGTTAAATAGATTTCATTTCTTCATCTGATGCTGGCTATAATAGGCTATTCCCTCGGCATTACGTAGGGCGTATGACACGAGCAACATCTTATCATACGTCTTCATATCAGGCTGAATAATGGATATGCCACCCTTATTCATAGCAACATTCCAACAGTCAATGACCACAGATGTCTGCCACACATAGTTGAGAACCTCGGGATTTGCAAGTTCATTACCAAGCTGTTTCCATAGTCCAGCCTCACGCAAAGCCTCTAAATAGCAGGTCAGTTCCACAACTGTAGGCTGGCGATAATGGGCCATCCATTGCCAAAACTTATTATCCATATGGTTTGCAGACTCCTCCATGACCTCTTTAAAGTCAGTTCTTTTGCCACTGTTCTGTTCCTTTAGTGCGTCTTTGGCCTTTTTCATGGTTCGCTGCACTTGGTTAAATATCCGTGAGGATCTTACCTGTGGATATATATACTCACGCACAAAGTCGATATTCAAGACCCCCAACCTTGTGATAAGCCCCAATAGTTGCATATCATCCATACTGCGTAGTTCCATAAGACTCATGCCATACTTACGGGAAATAGCACTGAGAACATCACCCTTACACATCCACCAGTTTTTATGCAAGTATTCATGCAGTTTCTCTGGTGTGTACAGGTCTTTTATCTGATCAAAGAAGTAATTGCTGCATTCTTTGGCCAGTTGCTGGCGAAAACTGGTTTCTGATAGGCCATAAAAATTGTCTATGAAACGTCCGATAGAATCATTTGCCCATCGTATACCTCCCGTGTTCGACTCTGACGTAAGACTGCTTAAGCAAGCCCACGCCCGATGGAAATCAATGTCGGGCAAACTTGCCAATTCCTTAAGATGCCTTATCATCGGCCCGCATGAGAAGAGCGAGATGATACCAGCCAAGCGGCGCTGCTGCTGACGCGTAAGTATGGTATCAAGTTTGTCCAGATAGAGGTGATAGGTATCAGCAGTCGTGGTAAAGGTTGCCAGCGTTTTGATGAATGTTGGTAACTGTTCATGGCAGACATAGAGACGCATATATTTTATCACGAGATTTACCGACCGTGGGTGCCTCATCAGCATACATGCTTTCAGTTGCTTTATCTGTTCAGTTCCAAGATTTTTTGAGTACCGTTTAAGATAGTTATCAATGTACCTCCATCCGTCTTCTGGTTGTCTCATAGGCATCACGAACCGCTCATAAGCATCAGGCGTAGCGCTGTAGGGAGAACCAGAGTTCTGCACCAACAGTACGCGATAGTCTATCTTAACCTTGAACTCCTTCTCAAGAAACAACACCGCGTTAGCAATGGGGTGTAACAGGTATCTTGTCGATGAGATAGTCTTCAGGCGCAGAGCGCATGTCTCATCAAGCACGAAACACCACTTCCGCTTGGCCAACTCTTCTACCAGGTTCTGGTCTGTGTTGAGATCTACCTTCTTGAAGTTGCGCGTAACCCAACCAGACCATCCTTTTTTTGAAGCCTGCGACTCATACTCCTCTTGGAGTTGGCGGCGGACTTCGTTGAGAAAGAATCCTACCATAAGCGAGTTTGTGGAAGGTAGCTGTGGTGTGTCGCCATAAACGTAGATAAAGCGGCGACCGCCATTAGCCGTTGCAAGGCGTGTTACAAGAGCAGACTTTCCTAATCCTTCAATACCCTCTAGCACAGCTACAGGTCTAGCACGTTCTATAACCACATGCAACTGCGAAATAATCTGTTGGTTATCACTATTCCAGTCATTCATATTATAGAAGGTCTTGAATCTCTGGCTGTATGCCTGTATCATAGGAGGAATAGGGGACTTTGGGGACGTATTTCTCATTTCCTTGTCTACGCCGAGTTTTTCAAGAATAAACTCTTTTAGTTTGTCAAGGTCTTTCAAATCAGAATATTTATAAACAGGGAAGTCTTTCTGTGCCAAAACCTTACGTTTAAGTTCCTGCAGTTTCCTAAACTTTTCCATATCCTCTCCTGAACTTGGTCCTGCGGTCTCTTTGATGAAGAAAATGGCAACGGGCTGTTTGTCTTTAGGAGCGCGAAACACTCCGTTCATAATTTCTATCTCTGTTATGCTCAGTCTATTTTGCAAATCCTTAGTAACCTGTGGGTACACTTCCTCTACAAGAGGCGATAGCATCACGTCTTCGGGTGATATTATTGAACCGTAGCGTTCTCCAAGTATGCCAACAAAGAAAGGCTTTGATTGGTAGAGATATTGCAAGCATAGATCAACTACCCGTTTCTCCCTACTCTCCTCATCAGTAATTCCCCATCTCAAGTCTACTTCGCAAACTGTAATTCCGTTGAGGTTGTCACGTATCTCTGGAAACACTTTTTGCACAAGGTAGTCGCGTTCCTGATTTAGATCGCGGAACGTAGAGGAGATAAAGACTTTAATGTTATCAATGTGTTCATGCATGACTATCCCTCTCTTTACTTTCTCTTGTTCACCATTGCGTCGATGACTGCGACGGCGGTCACATTGAGAATCTCCTGCACGGAGCTCTCGAAGTCGATGAAGTGGATTGGTTTGTTCAATCCCATCTGGATGGGGCCGATAATCTCGACATCAGGGCTTAGAGCCTGCAGCATCTTGTAGGATGATGTTGCTGAGTTGAGGTTGGGGAACACCAGTGTGTTGACCTCCTTGCCCTTGAGCTTGGTGAACGGATACTTCTTGTCGCGCAGCTCGCTGTTCATGGCTACATTGACCTGTATCTCGCCGTCGATGACCCAGTCGGGGTACTGCTCGTGCAGATAGGCTATCGCCTTGCGCACGCGCTCGGCGCTGCCGCCCTGGTCGCTGCCGAAGTTCGAGTATGATGCCATGGCAATGACCGGTTCATGGTTGAAGAAGCGTACCGACTTCTCGGCAAGGCGGGCGATGTCAATGAGTGTCCCGAGTTCGGGGGCACGGTTGATGAGCGTGTCGGCAACAAAGTATGTTCCTTTCTTCGAGTTGAGGATGTGCATTGTCGCAAAGGTGCTGTAACCCTCCTGCATGCCGATAACCTCCTTGGCTACCTTGATGGTATTGGAATACTTTGTATAAAGACCTGTTACGAAAGCATCGGCATCGCCTGTCTCGACCATCATCATGCCGAAGTAGTTGCGCTCGAACATCTTGTCATTGGCTTCCTCGAAGGTATAACCCTCACGCTGGCGCTTGTCGGCAAGGATGTGCGCATAGCGCTCGCGACGCTCGCGCTCATCAGGATGACGCAGGTTGACAACCTCGACGCCTTCAAGGTTCAGGCCATTCTCGGCCGCTACATTGGCGATAATCTCATCGTTACCCAAAAGTACAGGATGACATATGCCCTCTTCCTTGGCCTGTATGGCAGCCTTCATCATTGAAGGGTGTGCACCCTCGGCAAAGACCACTCTCTTGGGCTCGGTACGTGCCATGTCATATATCTGCTGTGTAAGTTTTGAACTACGTCCCATGAACTCGAGCAGCTGCTCTTTGTAGACATCCCAATCGGTAATTGTCTTGCGTGCCACACCACTCTCGATAGCAGCCTTGGCTACAGCTGTAGAGACCTCAACAAGCAGACGCGGGTCGACGGGCTTCGGTATGAAGTAGTCGCGCCCGAACGAGAGGTTGCCCACCTTGTATACTTTGTTTACAACCTCGGGGACAGGTTGCTTTGCAAGGTCGGCGATGGCATGCACAGCAGCAAGTTTCATCTCCTCGTTGATTGCGGTAGCTGCCACGTCGAGTGCTCCGCGGAAAATATACGGGAAACCGATGACGTTGTTTATCTGGTTGGGATAGTCGCTTCGGCCTGTGCTCATGAGAACATCGGGACGGCTCTCCATTGCATCCTCGTATGTAATCTCGGGCTCGGGATTGGCAAGGGCAAAGACAATAGGGTCCTTTGCCATTGAGCGTACCATATCCTTGGTGAGGACATTGCCCTTTGAGAGACCGAGGAACACATCGGCACCGACAATAGCCTCTTTGAGGGTGTGGATGTCGGTACGCGTTGTGGCGAACTCCATCTTCTCGGGGGTGAGGTTGGTGCGCTCGGTGCTTATGACGCCGCGGCTGTCGAGCATAACGACATTCTCCTTCCTGACACCGAGGGCTATATACAGCTTGGTACATGAGATTGCCGCGGCACCTGCGCCGTTCACGACGACTTTGACATCGGCGATATCCTTGCCGTTGACCTCGAGGGCGTTGAGATGACCGGCAGTCGAGATGATTGCTGTACCATGCTGGTCGTCGTGCATCACAGGGATATCGAGTTCAGCCTTCAAACGACGCTCAATCTCGAAGCACTCGGGTGCCTTGATATCCTCAAGGTTTATACCGCCGAATGTGGGGGCGATAGCCTTGACTGCCTCGATGAACTTCTCGGGGTCCTCCTGGTCGACCTCTATGTCGAACACGTCAATACCCGCATAAATCTTGAAGAGAAGACCTTTACCCTCCATGACAGGCTTACCCGCCACTGCACCGATGTTTCCCAGGCCGAGCACGGCTGTACCGTTGGAGATAACTGCGACAAGGTTGCCCTTGTCGGTATATTTATAGGCATTCTGCGGGTCGCTCTGAATCTCGAGACAAGGCTCGGCTACACCCGGAGAGTATGCCAATGAAAGGTCTGTTTGTGTGAAATATGGTTTGGTGGGAACGACCTCAATCTTACCGGGACGCTTCCCTGCGTGATAATTCAACGCATCTTCTTTGGTTATTTTTGCCATTTTATTATCAATTAAGGATTTTAAGGGGGCTAAAGGATACTAAGGGATACGCACCCCCTTAAACATCATTGTTACATATTATCGGGCGGGCCGACCCCGCCCCTACCGTATTGTCGATGCTGAAAGCAAATTTATTCATGAATCATTCAACAAGAGTGCAGATGAACTGTTCGCCCGCCTCGCCCACACCGAAAAGGGCAAAGTCGTAACGCACAGGGTCTTCGGGCGAGAACTCGCGCAGACGGGCTGTAAGTTCCTCGACCGTGCGGCGATCGTTCTGTTTGCGGCTGACAAGCCCCAGAAGACGTGCCGTACGCGCTACATGTACATCAATGGGAATCATAAGTCCGGACTGTGGCACACAATCCCATATTCCAAGGTCCACGATACCGTCCTTGCGGCATAGCCAACGCAACATCATGTGCATACGTTTGCATGCCGATGCCGGCTTGCCTTTCGAAGCGATTGGATTGCTGATGTGACGTGTGAATGCACCGCCGTTGGCCGCTGCAAGTTCCTGACGCAGGTTAGCGATGCCGTCCCACACTGAACAGCCCGAAAAGAGCGGTTCCATGGAGCCAAACCTTGAGTAGATGCTCCTCAAGCCCCTGCATATATACTTGAAGTCGGAGGCGAAGAATGTGCGGTGGATATTCATGCGGTCATCGAGGCTCTCCCACTCGCCACTCATGACATATTCGTATGGACGTGAGTGCATTATCTCGTGGAACATTCTGTTGCCCGAACGCAGAATCATCTTGCGGTTGCCCCACGCTATGACAGATGCCAGCAATGCGACAATCTCTACATCCTCCTTGCGGCTGAATGAACGTGGGAAACTTATGGGGTCATCCACTATGAACCGAGGGCAGTTATACTGTGCCGCCTTCTCATCAAGAAGCGCCTTCAGACTCTCCATAGCCTCAGCCAAGGAATGTTATGGCCTGCTGAAGGTCACTGTATGTATCATCGCATGCAGGAACCAACGGCAGACGGAGGTTATTCTCCAACATGCCAAGAATCTCCATAAGAGCCTTGATGCCGCTCGGGTTGCCGTCAACGAATATAAGCTGGAACAGTTCGTTCAGTCTGCCATGGATGTTGCGTGCATCGCCTACACGACCCTCCTGCATTGCCTGTACAAGCTTTGTCATCTGCTTGGGGAACGCATTGCCGAAGACCGAGATTACACCGACACCACCGGCCTCCATGATATCGACAGTGAGGCCGTCATCGCCCGAGAAGACATCGAAGTGAGCAGGTTTCTTGGCAACGAGCTCCTTTACCTGGGCAAGGTTGCCTGAAGCAGCCTTGTAGCCTACGATGTTAGGGCAATCGTTGGCAAGGCGCACAACTGTAGAGGGAAGAATGTTCACTCCTGTACGGCCCGGGACATTGTACATGTAGATTGGAAGTTCTGTAGCCTCTGCTATCGCCTTATAGTGCTGATATATACCCTCCTGAACGGGTTTGTTATAGTACGGAGCAACTGAAAGGATTGCATCGACGCCTGTAAAGTCCTCGGTCTTGAGTTCCTCAACAACGGCGCGGGTGCAGTTGCCGCCCACACCCAACATGATAGGCATGCGACCATCGACCTGTTTTATGATGCGCTTTCGTATTTCACGTTTCTCTTCTATCGTCAATGTCGGAGTCTCGGCAGTGGTACCCTGCACACAGAGGAACGCAGTGCCACAGTCGATATGCATCTGTACCAGTTTCTCCAATGTAGCATAATCAACCTCGCCTGTGCTTGTGAATGGTGTAACAAGAGCTACACCCATACCTGAAAATTTCTTTCGCATCATATTTTCTATATTTTTATTTCGGAGTGCAAAATTACATCAATTTTCGCTATTTCGGTATATATATTTTATAAAAATATACTAAAAAAATATTCGGGGTCCGCACGTTGTATGCGGACCCCGACACCATATACGGCATTATATGTAAAACATCAAACTATACATTAAACGAGCATTGCAAGGAACTCCTCCTCGCTTACGAGGCGCACGCCGAGTTTATTGGCCTTCTCGAGCTTGGCCGGGCCCATATTCTCGCCGGCGAGGATGAATGACGTGGATTTGCTGACGCTGCCCACGTTCTTGCCGCCGTTGTTCTCAATCATCTCCTTATACTCGTCGCGTGAATGGTGCGTGAAGACACCGCTGATGACAATGCTCAGCCCTTTGAGAAGCTCGGTACGTGCCTGAAGCGTTTCTTCCTCAAGTTCGAACTTGAGCCCGGCCTCCTTGAGCCTTTCAACAAGCTGGCGGTTGGTTTCGTTGGCGAAATATGCCAGTACGCTTGACGCAATGCGCTCGCCAATCTCGTCAACAGCCACAAGCTGCTCCATTGTGGCATCCATAAGCGCATCGATGTTACCGAAAGCACGCGCAAGGCGCTTGGCCACCGTTGCACCGACAAAACGTATACCCAAGGCAAAAAGCACTCTCTCGAAAGGTACGGTACGTGATGCCTGCACTGCTGCAACGATATTCTCGGCCGACTTGGCGCCCATACGCGGAAGGAACATAAGGTCCTCGGCACAAAGGGTGTATATATCGGCAATATTCTTTACAAGCCCGTAGTTGAAAAGAAGCTCTATTGTCTCGGGGCCCAACGAGTCGATGTTCACGGCATCGCGCGAGACAAAATGCTCCATCCTGCCCTTTATCTGCGGCGGACACGAGGTATCGTTGGGGCAATAGCTGCCGGCCTCACCGTCGACGCGAACAAGCGGTGTGCCGCACTCGGGGCACTTTTCGATGAAGCGCACCTTCTCGCCTATCATGAAGCGGGCATCTACATCCACGCCTGTAATTTTTGGGATAATCTCGCCACCCTTCTCCACGTAGACCATATCGCCTATGTGAAGGTCAAGTTTTTCGATTATGTCGGCATTGTGCAACGAAGCACGCTTGACAACGGTACCCGACAACTGCACAGGGTCGAGATTGGCGACCGGGGTAACGACACCCGTTCGGCCCACCTGGTACGTGACTTCATTGAGGCGCGTGAGGGCACGTTCCGCCTGGAACTTGTAGGCAATTGCCCAACGGGGCGACTTGGCCGTGTAGCCAAGATTCTTCTGCTGGCGAAGGGAGTTTACCTTGAGCACTATGCCATCGGTAGCAAAGGGAAGGTTCTTGCGCTCGACATCCATGCGGTCGATGAATTCGAACACCTCATCAAGAGTGCTACACTTGCGTGTAAGGTCGGAGACTTTGAAGCCCCAGCTTGCGGCTGCCAGGAGATTCTCGTAATGCCCCTCGGCCGGCAGTTGCTCACCAAGCATAAAATAGAGGAAGGCATCGAGCCTGCGCTTGGCAACCACCGAGGAATCCTGCAGCTTGAGGGTACCCGACGCCGCGTTTCTGGGATTAGCGAAAAGAGGCTCGCCCGCTTGCTCACGTTCTGCATTCAACTGCTCGAACACCGCCCATGGCATGAGTACCTCGCCACGGATTTCAAACTCGCGCGGCCAGCCTTCGCCGGCAAGCACAAGCGGAACGGTGCGTATGGTCTTTACGTTGGCGGTGACATCATCGCCCTTCTCACCGTCGCCACGGGTAACGGCACGCACAAGCCTGCCGTCCTCGTAAGTGAGGGAGATTGATGTTCCGTCGAACTTCAGTTCACAACATATTTCAAAATCCTCGTTAAGCCCCTTGCGCACACGCTCATAGAACTCGGCAACCTCGCTCTTTGAATATGTATTCCCGAGCGACAACATGGGATATTTGTGCTGTACCTGTATGAACTCCTTGGTTATGTCGCTGCCTACACGCAACGTAGGCGAGGTAGCGTCGTACATCTCGGGATGCTCATCCTCGAGCTGTTGCAGCTCTTTGAGCAACATATCAAAGTCGTAGTCGCTGATAAGGGGCGAGTTAAGCACATAATACCTGTGGTTATGCTCATGAAGCTCACTGCGTAGCTGAAGTATACGTTCCTGTGGAGTCATAGAAGGTCTCTTTAAAATTCAACGCGAAGATAATAATTACCCGCGAGAAATGGTTGCATTTTCAAAAGCTGTTTACAATTTCTTATAAAAATTAAGTGTTTCAAATATGCCATAATCTATCGTAGGGCGAATGACGCAAGTATAGGGGCGAGCCCCGCATTAATTGGATTGTTCCGGGGTTTGGGGTAACTCCTCGACTTGCGGCATATCCTTCTGCTGAAGTTGTGAAAGCAGTTCGGGCGGAATGCCTTCCATTGCCTGCCCCTGCGCAGCCTGTTCCTCGTTGCGCTTGATAGCCTCAAGAATCTTGGTGGCGAAGGGATAGGAACTGTTTTCGAGCATTGTCTTGACATCAATGGCATTGCTACGGAAAAGTTCCATAAGAAACTCATTTGCCACAAGCTGATAGGCAGGAGTGTTGTAACCGTCGGAAATTGTCAGGTCGAACTCGCTGTTCTGTACCTTGTCGGGATTGTACCACTTGGCCTCTTCGCTGTAATGTGTACCCACGATGTCAATGTAATGTCTCTCGCCGTAGAACTGCTGAATTGTCTTCATTACCTTGCCGTCCCTACGACGGCGGAAGTTCCTGAAGCCGTCGAACAACCCTTTCAGGTTGAGCGATGAGTTCTGTATCTGCTGCGCATAGAGCGAAGCTGGTGTTCCCGCCTTGGGTGCCTGCCCCTGCATGGCCGAGTTGACACCGGAGATTTCGTTGATGAGCCTCAGCTGCAGATTGAGCAGTTCAAAGTCACCGGCAACGGCTGCACCGCTGTTGTACTGACGCACTACACCGTCGATGCTCTGGCCCGGTTTCAGCTTGACAAAGAGCACACCGTTGTAACGTACATACTCATCGATTACCTCTTCGCGAGACATGCTCTCGAAAGCCTCATCATCAACGACAAGCACACCTTTGGATGAGGTGCCTCGAATGAAGTCTATGAGCGTTGCCGTACGGTTTATGGCACGTTGCTGGTCAATGAACTGCTCCACGAAGTTACCGAGACGTCCTTGTATCAACGGGAAGAGATGCAACACATAATTGTGCTCGCCATGCCAATAGGGGCTGCGCCCCTCCTGGAGCACATCGCCATAGGGTGTCATGTAGCGGTAGTACCAGTATCGTTCGGTGGCAAACTCATACTCCACAAGCAGCAGTTCATCTTCCTCCATTCCTTTCGCGGCACCCTCATCAATGCGACGACGGTTCTCGGCATCGAGCATCGCCTTGCTCTCATCATCATAAGGCAGATAGCCCCATGTCCCGTTGCTGCTGTCATTCCAGCGGTAGGAGTCACGCGACTCGAGTTTCCAACCGAGGATTACACGACAGAGATTGGTGTGCGAGGGCGAATAGAACGACATGTTCTTTGACTCTTCGCCCTGCATGGCCCTGCTGCCGGCAAAGACCGACTGAGAGACATTGCCGTATATATCCTTTATGCGTTGCTTCTTCTGCGGAGTTGTGCCAAAGTGGGCAAGGAGGTCCTCAAGCGGCAGGTCGAACAGTTCTCCAATGCAGGTAAGGTCCCACATACGAACATCCTCAATATTGGTATTGAAGAAGAGACGCGACGGATTGACAGAATAGACCCACACGTCGCGACGTTCCTTGGAGGGGTTGACACCGTATTCTATCCTCTGTGCTGTCATACCGCCGTTGAGCAGCATGCGCATGCAGTCAGCATCGAGTTCCTCCATCTCATTGATGTCATGCACGTACTCAATGGCAACAGACATCATCTCGCCCAACTTGCTCTCGCTCTGGTCGCGGGCCACGCATACCGGGCGCATGAGGTTCTGACGCAGCTGACCGTCGATGTTGCCAAGGATGGGTGCAATCATATTGTTCTTGAGCGGAACCTTGCCGTTCTTCTTTATGAGTTCGCCCTCGGTTATCTGTGCAAGGGTATCGGGGTCTGTGACATAATCGCCCCACTGGTCGCCGTAGCTGTACATGAGGCTACGGCGCAATTTGCGCCGTGCCTCGTCAAGAGCATTCCAGCAAGCAGCACACTCAGCGAGGAACTCCACCGCAGCGGCAGCGGTGCTGCCGGGAGAGTCTCTGCGACTTTTCTTATTTGCCTTTACCCTCTTATCTAAGAATTTGTTCATTGTAACATTTTATTTAGTTAGTTCATCTTGAGCCTTTTCTTTTCAAGTTCAAGCTCGCGTTTCTTTTCCTCTTTGGTCTTAGGCACCTTTATACCGTATTTCTCTTTTTCGGCCTTAATTTTGGCATCCCTGATGCGCTTGTACTCCTCCCACCCTGTTGGGTCGCTTCGGATGGCCGGGTCAAACAGGCTGATGTCATGAAGCAATTTCGGGAACTCATATCTTAAGTAGGCTTTGTCATCGGCCTTGTCAAGACCGCTCTGCGGAGCCACACGTTCCTCATAGTCCTTCTTTGTCGCCACACGCAGCGGACCCTCGGCCTCTGCACCGCTTGCAGCATCAATGATTATCTCCACAGGTCCCCAGAAGAAGCTGCGGTACTTCTTGATTTTGCTGTCGACAGCCTCATCAATCTCCTTCCTATACTCAGGATTATAACGTCCTCCTATGAAATGCCCCATGCTACGGGCAACCCTGTAAAGCAGATAGTCATCCATGTCGGGGAAGCGTCTCATGAACTCATCGGGCATGAAGCCAAACTCGCTGCGGTACATCTCGGCTATTCTGTTGTCAGCATCAAAACCTGGAATTTCTTCACGCATCTTGATAAGGTTACGGGCATAGGTAACCGCATCGCTATAACTTTTCTTGAAGTTTGAATTGAATTCATTCAGCTGACGTTTAACCGAGTTACGCCGTTCTTCAAAGTCACGCGCCACACTCCTAAGAGCACCATCGATGTAGAATCTTGACTGAGGATAGAGATATACTCTCCTGTCAAGGAGTATTCTGTTATTCTTCCTGTCGTACATCACGGGCATGGGCAGGTCCTTTTCAATACCGACCGGCATCATCGCCAGTTCGGGATGTTCCATAAGGAAATCCTTATCGGTTACAATATCCTTCAGCACGAACCGTTCCACACCGCTCTCGGCCATTCCCACAAGCGTGTTCCACAAGTCATGGTCATAGGCTTTCCAATCCTCGGGCGGCAGCCCACGCAGATGTTCATAGGCATAGGCATATGTGGGGGAGTTGGCTCTCAACGACCTGTAGAACGGGTCTTCGAGCAATGGTATTCCCGCTTCGGGGTCATGGGCCATACCACGCTCAAGCGCATCGCGCTCCAGGCTGCGGCGTTCTTCCTCACCACTTCCCTTGTAAATGTCATCGGGCAGACGGTAGCGAGTTTCTTTCCCTGTTAAGTCATCGGGCAAACGGTACTTCGTATCGCTACTTGGATAGTATTCCGGCAACGGTTCGCCATTCTCATCGAAATTTTTTAACACATTATATTTGGAGCCGGGCACTTCGCGTTGTATATTTGCAACATCTTCATGTGTAGCAAGTGAATAACGGCTTAGGTGTCCGCTGCTTCCTTGAAGTAGACCTCCGGATGATGAGTTGCCTGGGATCACACCGCTCCTCTCGCCGGAGGTTGTTTTTTCTTCATCGGGCAAACGGTACTTCGTATCGCTACTTGGATAATATTCCGGCAACGGTTCGCCATTCTCATCGAAATGTTTTAACACATTATATTTGGAGCCGGGCTCTTCGCGTTGTATATTTGCAACATGTTTTGGTTGTGCAAGTGGATAACGGCTTAGGTGCGCGCTGCCTCCCAAAATTAGACCTTCGGATGATGGGCTGCCTGGAACCGCACCGCTCCTCTCGCCGGAGGTTGTTTTTTCTTCATCGGGCAAACGATAATGCAATTTACCATCATAGTAGTATGGGTATTGATTCTTTTCCGCTTTCCCTGTATAATCAACAAACGTTCCATTTTCAATCAGATTCACAACACCATTGAGTATAGAATTTGCAGCATCGTTCAAAGACACTTTTACCGGGTCGTATATATACTCTATGTAACCATTATGCTCTCCTCTGCTTACATGCTCTCCGTTCTTATGGACAACAATGCTTATCTTGTCATCGGCTGGATGGTTACCCATTCTATCCCCTGTTGCAGGATGAGTGGAAACACGCAAATGAAGCGTCTTTCCGTCAACGTCTATATCCCCTTCATACAAATCTCCATAAAATGACTGAGAACTCTTTGACTTTCTTAAATTTAGGCTCTCGCCTAATTTCCGTACCGCATCTTCAGCCGTATATATATCATAAAAACCTCCTTCATTAATTTTTTTTCTTGCAGAGAAGTAGGAATTATCGGTATTTTTCGCTATATTTGCAGCATCTTCTTGGGAAGTTAGCGCATAATGGCTTAGGTGTCCGTTGCTTACTTGAAGTAGATCTCCGGATGATGAGTTGCCTGGAATCACACCGCTCCTCTCGCCGGAGGTTGTTTTTTCCCCTCTCCTGTACATGTTTTCCTCGACAGGGTTCTGCGCAGGCTCTTCTACAATGCCGTTACGTTCACGCACTCTCTTCTGCTGCTCAGGCGGCAAGAGGTCGTAGTGGGCAAGCTCTTTTGCGTTCCTGAAGAACTTGGGCGTTGAAACAAGGAATTCTCCTTCATCTATCTGAGATTTCAGTTCGTTCCTGTACAGGGCATTGTCATAGTAGGTCTTTGCGTCGCGGTAGGATGCATTGAAGCTGCCGAACACATCTTTCCTGTAGTCATCAGGAGACTCCTTTGTCTGCAGATACTCACAATGGCGCTGCATGATATCCCTCAGTTCCGATTCACTTATCTGACGGTTGCTTCCTGTGTAGATGTTCATTCTTATGAGCAGGCTCCTTATATAGTCCTTTATCCTTACATAAAGCGAACGCTCCTGTCTTGTAAGGCCAGTACCTTCGGCAAGATAGGCAAGATACTCCTCCATCACTGTGTAGTTATCGAAGCCCCGGTACTGGTACTTTATCCTGTTGATACCGCGCAGGACCTCGGGAGATGCCTTCCTGTATACATCCTCGAGGAAATCATTAAGATGCTCGCCAAAGACATGCATCAAGCCCTTATGACCCACGACTTCATGAAGCACTGTCCTTTCCACATCCTCTATGTTCTTGGCGTTGGGAAGATTTATGAACACCCTGCCCACATTTACCCAGCCGCTTGAAACGACCTGCGCATTGTAGCGCGCCACAGCATCATAGTCTTCAGGGTCGGGACGCTCAATCTCACGCTCATCGAAGATAAAATGCGGCTTTACACCGAACTTGGCGGCAACCGCCTCGGCACGTTCCTTGTAGCGTTCAATATCCTCGCGGGTGTTCTTTGCCTCACCGTAGCTCCATACATAGCCGGAATTGTCTTCGGGCGGTATATATATGGGACGTGGAGGAGCCGGGGCATGGGGCTCCGAGTGCAGACCGACGCGGTCGGCATCGCGCACAGCCACCCAATCATAGTACTTCTGTATCTCATCGGCCTTGACCTCATCGTTAGACATGCCGAAATAGTCGCTGTCGAGTCCCTGCCTGAGCAGTCGTACCGAACGGCGCTTGTCTGTACCGCCCTTCAGGCGGTCGACCTCATCGCGCAACAATGCCTCATACTCATCGAGGGAGTTGTTCTGGGCCTTGGTCAAGTGAAAGAACGGCTTATGGATATCGATGAGCATGGTGCCTTTCTCAAGGCCATGACGTTTCTCAATTTTGCGGCGCACGTTAAAAAGCATCTGCACCATACCAGCCTCATCGTAGGCTGAGCGCACGAGAATATCATCGACAATCTTCTTCTCTTCGGCACTCATCTCATGGCCCGCACTTTTCTTGTACACGGCTGTTGATATCTCCTCAATGTCCTTTCCGCTGCTCTTGGCATAGAGACCTGCCTGGCGTATGAAATTGGCCGAGCGCAGACCATCGGTCAGCTCTGCCTCAAAAAGAGCAATCCTGTTACGACGGAAATCGGCTGCCTTTACCATGAGATAGCTTTTGGCATTGCCTGCGTGGTCAAAGATGTTGCGCGACACAGTCCTGCCAACCTCATCGACAGTCGTTATCTCCCACTTGCTGTCCTCCCTTTGCCTCACCGTAAAGTCAAATGGGACAGGCGGTGTGGATGTAACCTTGTTCTCGACAAGGAACAACAACTTGGCCCTTGCCGAAGCTGACAGCGCTTCGTTGGACATTATGCTGCTGTAGGTATCCTTTATATAACGCGACCTTTCGCCACCGAATGAGGGGAGTTTGAGCTCTTTCTCAATAGCATCGATGAACTGCTCAGGGTTGACATTAAGTTCCTTGAGTTCGGCCCGCTCGGAACTTGAAAGCGCGAACTTCTCCTTAATCTTGCCATTGGCTCCAAGTTTCAGCGACGCGCCTTTGGGACGCCAGTGTGTCATCCTCATGACAAGTAGTGTTGCCGCGCTTTCGCCGAAATCCTTGACAAGGTCTATCGGCGCAATCTCGATATCGTTCTTCAGTTTCTCAAGCTCGGTACCGGCAGTGAAGACTGCCGACTCTGCAGAGAGGACACCCGATGAGGCGAGCACTTTCTTCGCACCGGTCAGTCCCTTGGATGCCTCGCGCAACGGTGTACCCACAACACCGAGCGCTGCACCGGTGAGCGTACCTTTGGCGAATGAACCGGCAGCCTTGCCTGCGTCGATATCGTTCTGATAGAGCATGTCATCTACAATGCTGTTCATGGCATCGTAGTTACCCAGTGTCAGCCCCTGTGTACCCGCACTCTGCAGCATCTTGAATCCCAAGCGCTTGGCCACAACCCTTTCGGCCATATTCTTTGCAGCCTCGCGCGTCATCCCCTCACCAAATTTACGTGTAAGAATCCTGCCCGCGAGCTTGGAGGTAACTTTGTTTGCCACCTTACCCATGAGAATACCAGAGCCACCGCCCAGCAGCGAAAATACCGGAGCATCGACAAGCAACGAGCCCACATTGCCGGCAAACTGTTCAAGACGGCTGGCTTTGTAACTGCCAAGCCCTTCGCTCTGCAACATTGTCTGGTTACTATTGCCCAGCATTTTGTCTCTTGCAAAAAGAGCCACCTTACCGATAAGGGAGTTTGTCAGCGATGACCTGAGGATATACTCGGCACTGTTCTTGGGCCTCTCATCCTCTAATACCTCATCGAGAAGCGTGTCATACATCTTTGGCAATACACGTTCTTTTAGATACTCATCCACTCCATACCCGTTATACTTCGCCAATGGAGCTACACGCCTGGCAAGCTCGGCAACATCAGTCTCGGCAATGGTTTCCTCTATATCCTTTACGGCATCATCGGACTCCATGGCTCTGTAGGATGCGAACACAGGGTTACCGCCCATGACAGAGACCGCGTCCCTGTAGGCTTTCTCACTCCGTTTTTTCGACTCCTGACGCCGAGCTGCAAAACGTTGCTTCAGATTCTCGCCGAATGAGCCTCCAAGAGCCCTATCGAGTACATCCTTGTACTGATTCTGAGGCTCCGGTTCTTGAATGGGCACAGGAGCCATAACACCTGCACCTGTATCCGTGAAACCTTGGTTCGGTTTTCCTGCATTCGGGAACATGTTCCCAAGGATTCTCCTTACACCGGAGATGTCGGCACTATCATTGTCCGATGGCTTCTTTGCGGAACCCGTGTATGCACCTTGGACAGCATCAGCTGTTCCTTCATAATAACCGGTACTTTGCTTATGCGGTTTCTTCTCATCAAAGGCATTCTGCACATGATAATTCTGTTTCTCTTCATTGTCGGGAGTATACAATGGAGCCGCATAGGAAAGTTCCCCGCTGTCTTTTCTGTTGTACAAATTCATAGTCTATAGTTTTTCAGTTGTAGTTGTTCCTGTAATCTTTAAGGGCCTTCTCGAACATGCCGTTTGAAAGCGGCTGTGCACTCCGGACTGAGCCATTGCCAATGAAACCGATTGGACGAGTACTGGCACTGCCCTTATTCTCTTTGACCTTCTTAAGCAAGGCAATCTCGGCTATCTTGCCATTGTAGTCATTCATTGCCTTGCGATAGTTCTGCTTCGACTGCAGATAAAGTGGCTGCTGCTTGCCAAGTAATGATGTTCCTGCCAAATACCGCGACCCCTTATTGTATCCCGCCAGAGAGAGAAGGTTCGTTGCAAAATCGACCATTGCAGCAATATTACGCTGTCGCTTTGCCTCCTTGAAACGTTTCTCCTGGGTATCCTTTGCCTTATTGATACGCTCGATAAGGTCATCATAATCCACAAAATTCTCCATATGCCACACTCCCCGGGTTAATTCTCATCATGTTTTTCTTTTCCCCACTCTACACCAAGGAGTGCATTCTGAAGCAGATTGAGTCCGTTGGACGCAAGACCTGCTGCTCTCTTCTCGCTATTCTGCGATGCCGACATGTCGTTTGCAAGCAGAGCCTGTCTGTTCTGCCTGTGGATGGCATCGACCCGCATCTTGTGGTCATCGGCTCTTGAAGCGAGGTTTGTATAGAGATTCTCGACAGTACGAAGCCCCTGCTCGTTGCGTGCCAAGACATTCTCGGGAGTAGTGCCATGTATTGCGCTGAAGGCACGGCTCTGTTCACTCTGTCTGCGCAGGCTGTTCTCCACTCTCTTGATTGCAGCGCGCGACGCGGAGTTGTCAAGATAGTTGCCGTAGTAGTTTCTCTTGTACCATCCGTCCTCCTCGGCCTTTGCCAATCTACGCAGTCTTTTCTGCCTTGAAGACTCTTTTGCGGAATCAAATATTCCCTTCACACTCGAATAGAGACCTAACGCTCCGTTAAGTCCTGCCAAAAACATTGATGCACTCATAACTTTTTTTGTTGCAAAGGAAACTGCATAAATGCCGCAGAAGGTTGCTGAAATGACAATTTGAATCCTTTTCGGTATTTATGTCAATGCAGCAACCTTTAGAAAAGAAACGGTGTTTATCTTCGCCGATAAAGATGATGATATGGTAAAAAAGAGAAAAAGTGATGTCACTATCGATGATGTCCACAATGAGACTCTCTCGCTCTTCCACAGACTTATTCAGCGGCTTGAGAAGCTGACGCTCAACTGCGAGGACCCCGGGACAATAAACCAGGCACTGAAGACAACGGCCGATTTTCTGGTAAAACTGAACAAAGAGAGGGAGAACGGAGATGATGAGATTGGAGCACTGCTGCAACAGACCTTGCGGGGAATTGAATAGCAGTGCACCGTCCATTAAACGAAGAAAGCATTAGCGGCATAACACCGCTAATGCTTTCTTCGTTTATCATGGTGAACATTTACCCTTCGTGAGCACTGCCCGCCACAATATCGAGTATCTCGCCCGTTATCGCCTGCTGACGTCCTTTATTGTATTCAAGAGTAAGCTCCGAGATAAGTTCATCGGCATTATCCGTCGCAAGCTGCATGGCTATCATACGCGACGCATGTTCCGACACTGCCGAATTCAGAAGCGAAGTAAAGAGATGCAGGGCTATTGTCTTTGGCAGCAAAGCCTCAAGCAGCCCTATGCGTCCAGGCTCAAAAATGACACCGTCACATGGAGACTCATCGGCAGAAGATGCAACCTGCGGAACAAGCGGGAGAAACGGTTCTGTGACAGGTACAAGCCTTGACATGGATTCAAAACGGGTATAGACAAGTTCTGCTTTGTCGATGTTGCCGTTGCGGAACTGCTCTACAAGCTCATAAGCAACCGATGCAACCTCGTTATACCGTGGCGAGCCAGCCTGTGGCATCAGCGCGGTGCAAGGCTCTATGCCAAGACGCTTAACAGCATCGTACATCTTCTTGCCCACAGTATAGACTACAACCTCGGCACCGGCAGACCTGTGCTCGTTTACCGCCGCGGCCATGAGACGCGAGATATTGGAGTTGAACGCGCCGCACAGTCCCGTATCAGAAGATACAGCGACAAGCACCACCCTCTTGGGTTCACGTACGGCCGTAAGTTCATTCCCTGCACCCTGTACACCGCCAGAAAGGAGGGTATTGAGCATACCGTCGAGTTTGTACTGGTAAGGGCGCAGATTCTCCACAGCCGATTGTGTGCGGCGCAACTTGGCAGATGAGACAAGTTTCATTGCCGAAGTTATCTTCTGCGTACTCTTCACAGAGAGTATCCTATGTTTTACCTCTTTCAGATTCATGGCTGAACAAGTGTGTCACAGACCTCTTTCGCGACCTTTTCGATTATCCCTGTCATATCATCGTTTATATTGCCTGCTGCAAGAGGGCCAATTACGGTGTCCTTATGGTTTGTGCGCATGATGTCAAGGAAGAGCGTCTCGAAACCGGAGACCTTGTCAAGCGGGATATCAGCAAGCAGATTATGCATGGCACAATAGAGCACCGCGACCTGTTCGCCTACCGGCATAGGCGAATACTGCTGCTGAACAAGCAGGGCTTTGGTACGGCGTCCGCGTTCTATGAGCATTGTTGTGACAGGGTCCATCTCACTTCCGAACTTGGCAAAAGCCTCAAGTTCGCGATACTGGGCCTGGTCAATCTTCAACGTTCCCGCAACCTTCTTCATGGACTTTATCTGAGCCTTGCCGCCGACGCGGGAGACAGAGATACCTACATTTACAGCAGGACGGAAGCCCTGGTTGAAGAGGTCACTCTCAAGATATATCTGACCATCGGTAATTGATATCACATTAGTAGGTATATATGCCGACACATCACCGGCAAGAGTCTCTATTATAGGCAGGGCTGTCAATGAACCGCCGCCCTTTACCCTACCGGCAAGGCTTGGAGGCAGGTCGTTCATCTTCTCGGCAACCTCTTGCTGTACGATGATTTTCGCCGCACGTTCAAGAAGACGTGAATGGAGATAGAAGACATCGCCCGGATAAGCCTCGCGTCCTGATGGTCTGCGCAGGATGAGCGAAATCTCGCGATAGGCTACAGCCTGCTTGGAGAGGTCATCATACACAACAAGTGCATGACGTCCTGTATCGCGGAAATATTCGCCTATCGCAGCACCGCTCATGGGGGCATAATAGCGGAGTGCTGCCGTATCGGCGGCCGTCGCCACGACGACAGTAGTATAGTCCATGGCAGCATGCCGTCTGAGGGTGTTTACCGTAGAGGCGACAGTGGAGCCTTTTTGGCCTATCGCCACATAGATGCAATAGACAGGCTCGCCGGCCTCATATGCCGCACGCTGGTTGATGATTGTATCAATGGCAACGGCACTCTTTCCTGTCTGGCGGTCGCCGATGATGAGCTCACGCTGCCCACGGCCGATGGGTATCATTGAGTCTATTGACTTTATTCCTGTCTGTAACGGCTCACTTACCGGCTGGCGGAAAATCACACCCGGAGCCTTACGGTCAAGAGGTATCTCGAACTTCTCGCCCTTGATGTCGCCTGCGCCGTCAAGAGGTTCGCCAAGAGGAGTTATGACACGTCCTACCATGCCATCGCCTACATCTATCGATGCTATTCGTCCTGTACGCCTTACAGTCATTCCCTCCTTTATCCTGTCTGTAGGACCAAGAAGGATTGCACCGACATTATCCTCTTCGAGATTCATGACTATGGCCTTTATGCCATTGTCGAACTCGAGCAGCTCTTCGGCCTCGGCATTGGCAAGACCGTATATGCGCACCACGCCGTCACTGACCTGAAGCACGGTACCTACCTCCTCATACTCGATGTTGCCTTTTATCTCCTGCAGCTGTTCGAGCAACATTCTGGAGACTTCACTTGGTTTTATACTCATCAGACTAATTTCCTGTTTGTTTTTAATATTTCTTTCCTTATGCGACGCAGCTGCCCTTCGACACTTGCATCGACACGACGCGATGAAGCCTCCATCCTGAAGCCTCCAATGATTGACTCATCAACAACATACTCCACCTCGATGCGTTTTGCTTCTTTACGTTCAAGGAGCCTCTCAACCGCACTCCTGGCATTGTCATCAAGCGGTGACGCAGTAATGAACCTGACCGCGTATACCCCTTTTCTCTCGCGATAGAGGGATATATACTCATAGGCAATGAAGATGAGCATATCAACACGTTCCATCTTCACTACCAGCCGTACAAAACGCCTGATAACCGGCGAAGGCTCCATTACCGAACATATGAGGTCTACGCGCTCTGATGGCCGGAGTCCAGGGTTGCGCAGAATCACAGGGAACTCCTTAACCTCATGCAGAGTGCGCACAAGCGACTTCATGCTGTCATATACAGCATCCTCGGCACCCTGCTCCATTGCATATGCAAGCAGGGCTCTGGCGTATCGTGCTGAGATTATTCCTGTGTTCATTGCTCATCCTCTTTCACGGCAAGAGCCTCATCGACAAGTTCCATGGTGTAGGCCTGACGGCTCTTGTCAGTCGACAACTCCTTGCGGATTACCTTTTCGGCTATTGCAAGCGAGAGTTCCGCGACCTGGGCCTGCACCTCACGTATAGCCTCATCCTTCTCGCGACGGATAGCGGCCTTGGCTTCCTCTATCATCTTTTCGCGTTCAGCAGCCGCCTTTCTGTGCGCATCGTCAAGCAGCTGCTCGCGTGTCTGCGCAGCCTCACGCAACAGACGCGCCTGCTCATCGCGTGCGCTCTTGAGAATGGCCTCGCTCTCCTGTTCTATGCGTGCAAGCCTTTCGTTCGCCTCGGCTGCATTGCGCAACGAGTCATCAATGAACTTCTTGCGTTCATCGAGCATTGAGGTTATGACAGGGAAACCATACTTATAGAGCACAAGAAAGACTATTCCGAATGAGAGCATCATCCAGAAGAGCAATCCTGCGTCTGGCAAAAGCAACGACATCTTGCAAAGTTTTGGTTACACGAACAGTACAAGGAAGCAGACCACCACCGCAAACATGGCAACACCCTCGATGAGCGCACCGGCAAGAATCATACTTGAGCGGATATCGCCGGCAGCCTCGGGCTGGCGCGCAATGGACTCTACTGCTGAACATCCTATGCGGCTGATACCCAACGACGCACCTATTACTGCAACACTCGCTGCGACTGCAGCTCCCACTTTTGCAAGGCTGGCCCCTGCTACGGCCTGTAGAAAAATTGTCAAAAACATAATTATAATATTTAGGTTAATCAAAGTTATTTATCTGATGTATTACTGTGATGCTCCGGTTGTGACAACCCGATGAACACCGAAGAGAGCATGGTAAAGACAAAAGCCTGTATGAAGGCGACAAGCAGCTCCAGAAAGTTCATGAATATTGTAAACACGACAGAAACAACGGTCATTCCACTGCCGATATAACGGTCTACCGACATTGTTATGAATATGATGCATACAAACGCCAGCAGAGCTGTGTGTCCTGCAAGGATATTTGCAAACAGACGTATTGTAAGCGCAAATGGTTTCACGAACACTCCGAAAACCTCAATCAGGGGCATCAGTGGCACCGGTATCTTGAGCCATGTGGGCACGTCGGGCCAGAAGAGTTCCTTATAGTACTCCTTATTACCGAAGAAGTTTACTGCTATGAAGGTACATATTGCCAGAGCCAATGTCACCGCAATATTTCCTGTCACGTTGGCACCACCGGGGAAGAACGGTATAAGACCCATCAGATTGCTCAGGAATATGAAGAAGAAGACAGTCAGCAGATAGGGAGTGTAACGTTTATATGCCGAGCCGACATTCGGCTTAATCACATCGGCAATAATCATTTCAATCATCATCTCCATGATACCGACAAAACCACCGGGAACCTCTTTACGGGCGTCGTGTCTGCGATACCAGCGTGCCGTCAGAAGCACTATTACAACCAGCAGAAGAGAATTGAGCATAAGGGCAAACGCATTCTTGGTTATCGAGAGGTCGAGTATCGGGCGGGACTCGTTGCCGAACTCATCATACTCGACAATCTTGCCCTCATTGACACCCTCGGCTGCTATCCTGAACCCTTTGTACTCCTGCTGTTCATGGAAGACCGCCGAAGAGAAGATTTCAAGGCCTGTACGCCTGGAATAGATTATCACAGGTAGACTTATCGCCACATGCCTGTCGCCGACAGTTGTCAGATGCCATTCATACGAATCCTTCACATGTCCGAAGATTACGCTCTTTACATCGACCTCGCCATTGCCGCCATCATGAGACGCGGCAGCGCACCATTGCACAGGCGCGAACAGCAATACGGAGAGCAGTAACAGTCGAAGTAAGTTTTTCATAAATCAGGAATCAGTTGACACGTCGGTTTTTCATATAAAGCATTGCAATAGTCTCAATCATGAGCGTTGCCATCGAGAAGATGAGGAAGTTTATTATGACTGCCATTGCCTGGCTGCGGAAAACAAAGGCAAGCATCGCCAACAGCATAAGTGACAGGAATATCTTCGCGGCCTTGAACGCCATTATGTATTTGGGAGCAGATTTACCCGAAAAGGGGAACTTCACCAATATAATGGCCACTGAATAGAGCCCCCAATAGAACAACGGTATAATATAACGTGCAGCAGAGCTGTAGAGCGGGAAGAAAAACGCTATACATAACTCACTCAACAGAAAAAGAGCAAGCATCAACGCCGACAGGCACAACAGAGCCTTTATCTTGTCCATAAAATCAGTATTATAGTGTTTCTACGCAAAGCGTCACATTATTATTCTTAACCTCGGCAAAGCCGCCTGAAACAGCAAGTTCGCCATTGCCTTCCGCCGAGCTCCAACGTACTGCACCGGCCTCTAGCAAAGTAATCAACGGAGCATGATTGTAAAGCACCGTAAAAGGAGCCTTCGTGCCGGGAAGACGTACCTGTGAGACCTTGCCCTTGAAAAGGGTTTTCTCGGGCGAAAGTATATGCAGCATTAAAACACCATTCTCCATAAAGCATCACTTTACCTGTTCAAGAATCCTCTTTCCTTTCTCTATAGCCTCCTCTATTGTCCCGACATTGAGGAATGCCTGCTCTGGCAAATGGTCGACCTCGCCGTCAAGAATCATTTTGAATCCCCTGATGGTATCATCAATGGAAACTGTGACTCCTTTTATTCCCGTAAACTGTTCGGCTACGGTAAACGGTTGGGAGAGAAAACGCTGTACTCTGCGTGCGCGGTTTACGGTTATCCTGTCCTCCTCGGAGAGCTCTTCCATTCCAAGAATAGAGATAATATCCTGGAGTTCTTTGTTGCGCTGCAGTATCTGCTTTACCCTCTGCGCCGTATCGTAATGCTCATGCCCCACGATATTGGCATCGAGAATGCGCGAAGTAGAATCAAGAGGGTCAACTGCAGGATATATTCCAAGTTCGGCAATCTTGCGGCTGAGAACAGTCGTAGCATCAAGATGGGAGAATGTAGTCGCCGGAGCAGGGTCCGTCAAGTCATCGGCAGGAACATATACAGCCTGAACGGATGTGATGGAACCATGTATGGTAGAAGCAATGCGTTCCTGCATTGCACCCATCTCGCTGGCAAGAGTCGGCTGATAACCGACAGAGCCAGGCATGCGACCCAGAAGCGCCGACACCTCAGAGCCTGCCTGAGTAAAACGGAATATATTGTCAATGAAAAAGAGTATATCGTTCCTTTTTCCTTCATCGGCTCCTGCATCGCGGAACGACTCGGCAATGGTAAGACCCGACAAAGCAACCGAAGCTCGTGCACCGGGAGGTTCATTCATCTGGCCATATACAAGCGTAGCCTGTGAGTCAGCAAGCTCACTATAATCAATCTTGGAGAGATTCCATTCGCCCCTCTCCATTCCTTTCCTGAACTCCTCACCGTAACAGATGACATTCGACTCAATCATTTCACGCAGAAGGTCATTTCCCTCACGGGTGCGTTCGCCCACTCCTGCAAATACCGAATATCCGTCGTGTACCTTTGCTATATTATTTATCAGTTCCATGATGAGGACGGTCTTACCGACACCTGCACCGCCAAAAAGTCCGATTTTTCCACCCTTGCAATACGGTTCGAGCAGGTCAATGACTTTGATTCCTGTGTACAAGACCTCCTCCACCGTCGACAACTCCTCGAACTTGGGTGCCTCACGGTGTATCGGGCATGCACCTTCGCGGTCTAGTTCCTTGAGCCCGTCAATGGATTCACCTACCACATTCATCATGCGGCCTTTAATCTGCCCGCCGACGGGCATTGTTATCGGTTGTCCTGTAGCAATGACTTCAAGCCCTCTTGCCAGACCGGCAGTGCGGTCCATGGCAACAGTGCGCACAGTGTTGTCACCGATATGCTGCTGCACCTCAAGTATCAACTCGCGCCCGTCATTTAGCGTGACACCAAGCGCCTCATGGATAGAAGGCAGGATAACACTACCGCTTTCATCCTCGGCTTTAAAATATACATCAACTACTGCACCTACAACCTGGGCAACATATCCTATGTTCTGTGGCATATTTATTTATATATTATGTAATGCGGAAAACACAAGATGGAACTGTATGTTCCGCACACGATTGTTCGGGAGGGAGATGCGATAAAGAAACCAAACAATAGATATTTGACTTCAGGCACACACTTTCCTCATGTTCCAATGCAAAGATAATATAATTAATCACATTTCCAAAAAAGCAGCAACTTATTGTATGTTAAAGAACAAAATAAAGAAAAAAGGTATCATATAGGATTGGTATTGAAAACAACGGATAAAAAAAGTTGCGCCGGAGATCTCCGGCGCAACAATCAAACAAACACCATAAATCACTTCTCATGCAGAACTACTTGAATTCCCATGAAAAACATTGCAATATTACTGCAAAAAATCTATGACGCTATTTTCATTAAGTAAGCAATTGTTTTCCTTTTCACAACCACCTTAACAGCACGGACTCACTATTCACACCACCTTGATATTCTCATTCGAGATCAATGGAAATTGACTCTTTTGCAAGGGATGTGAAGCGCATGGCAAACTTGTAACCGTTGGCATGCGCGAGGTCAAGAAAAGACTTGAAATCCTTATCTTCGTTCATAGATGCGACATTTTCCTTCATAAGCTCAGCAAACATCGCCGGGTCGCTTGCATATGCATCCTTCAGCTCGGCAAAATCCTCGTTCGCAGCCTGCATTACAATATAAAGACGACCATTCTCACAAAGGAAATAATTGGATGAACCACGCATGAAAGTATTCACCATGTCAACAATCTTGTTGAATGGAATATACTTGAATATAGCGCTTGACATATCCGAAGCGACATCAAGGCTTTCGAATGCATAAGCGCTGACAAACTCTTTTGCCGTAAAATCAACTTTATATTTTTTGCCCGAGGAAACATCTGTGACCGAGTAGCGGAATGAAACACCTTGGCTTTGAAGAGCGGCCAGAACCTTATTCATTTCGGGGGTAAAATCAACAGGATTGTCTAGCAAATACCTTTTTGAAGCACTCAACACCTCGCAATACAGTTCAGCGAACCCTTCATTGTCATATGCATCTATGACCACGACATTACCTCTCCTCTCAACAGACCTTATTTCCATCTCCTCATCGGCAAGGAATTCGCTCCTGAGCCCTATTATAAAATCATTCACAATCTGAGCATTATTCTGAGCAACAGCACTCTCACTGAATGAAGAAACGAGGAACAGCGCAACGAAGGCCGCTACAAAAACTTTAAATAAACCATTCTTTTTCATAACTTAAGAATTTAAAAAGTCTCTATTCTGTTTACGACACGGAACAACGCACATACATCGTTCTTGTGTATGGGGAACGAAGGATAATTGGGCGACACGCACCAAATGAGGTCAGGGTCGTTGTTGTCGTGATAGCAACGCTTTATCATGCGGTTCTCGTTCGTAACCACCATATATACTGCACCATGCTCAATACCCTCGGAACGCTCTACCCTCTTCACGCCTACAATGTCGCCGTCGTTAATCTCGGGTTCCATAGAATTGCCCGATACTGGGAAGTAGAAGTCGGCATCCCTTGTAGGTAGCGAAATATAGGCCGTAGGATTCTCCCTTGCGGGGTCGAACGCGTCACGGTAACCGGCACTCACAGGAAGATCATAATAGAAAGGTGCTCCATCAAGGACCACTTCCTCCTTGTCTTCAATCATCGAGCCCTCACCGGCAACAAGCCAAGCCGCTGAAATCTCGGGAAAACAGCCCAATATAGCATATACCAGGTCCATACTTATGTTGCCGTCTTCATTTACCTGGCGATTAAGTGTACGCTGCGGTATATCGAGGACTTTGCTTGCACGATTCACATTAAGCCCTTTATACTTGAGAATCTCTATCACTCTACTTTTAATATTCTTTTCCATATCTAAAATATTTATACACATCATGTCCAACCGCAAGCGTTATTTAGAAACATTCCAAATAGCCTATTTTTACTAAAACAACCACTCGGATTTAAAAATTTGGCTTTATATTTGTAGCCAAAGTTGACTAAAGAGACAAGTCGTTTTAAAAAGGCTATATATACAGCCACTTGTCACCATAAACCCTTGCTTGGCAAACATAGCAAATTCTGGCGAAACGAGCAAACATTAAGGGATATTTATAGATACATTGATGAGATATCATGACATATGGAAAGGAGTGAGACATGTAAAAGAGACGGAGAACAAAAGAATAAAGGATAAAAAGCATCGACTATGAAAAACAAGGCATTATGGGAAATCGGAAGATTGATTGAGATATTCTGCGAAAAGTGCCTCGAGTGGGTGGAATACTTTTGGCACACTTTCGCGCGCAAACTCAATCGAAAGAAAGGGAGAAATCTACTGGAGGAGTATTCCATTAAAAAGGAGTACATAGGAAATGAGTATGTCAAGGAGTTCCTCGAAGAGAGAAAAAGAAACATTGAGAAAAACGGCTACAGAATGAGATTGCTCTACAGCTACTCATCGGACAAAGAAGAGGAAATTGGCTCTGTAACACTGTATTGTAGAGGCAGACATCTCGACCATGCAATACTTACAGCCGGACAGGAAACAGGAAACGGCAAGAGACTGATATATTGGAATTTCAACAGACAAAAACATATACCATGAAAGCGACGACACTTATATCACTACAATTGACAGCTCTTATAATAATGGCAGGAACGGCTGCCATGACATTCAGAAGCATCATAGCAACGATTCTTTTCCTTGCATCGTTCCTTGTATTCATACGATGCAGCATATACATCGAAAAGAACAAGAAGAGATTGTTGAGAGAGTATAACAGAGAGCAATAAAACAGGCGTCGGAATATTCCGACGCCTGTTTTATTGCATTACATCATCAAATCCTATTATTCCACGCTTGTTCAGCCTCAATCTCAAGCCCTGTAATCCAACTGTCGGCCGACATCTCGCCACACACGACAAACAGATAGTAGCGGTACGATTGAGTAGGGAAATATGGAAATTTAAGGTCCTTTATCTCCTTTTCAACCTCCCTACCCGCCAGCAGGCAGAAGTTCACGCCGTCATTGCTCCCAAACATGTAGCACGCAAGTGAAGGCATATAAGCGGTCTTTTCCTCTACGGGTTTTGAATAGGCATGCAACATGAGTTGCATGACACGTTTTGGAATTTTTGTACCAAACAATTGGGGGCGCGTAACGAAAAAGGTCCTGTTTTCTCCTGCATAATCATTACTCCAACGTACAACATGCGTCTGTTCCCCATCCACGAAGAACATTCGTGATAATGGACAGCCTGGTACGAAACCTTTTATCGCAGCTGTCACATGGGTCCATGTACCGTAGCGTAACGAATAAAGATAACAATAACAGAACTCCTCATTTGCAAATACCATCTCATCGTGTGCCGGAAGATACGCCACACAAGCACTTTCCATAAAACGGGAGAAATCCTCATTCCCGACAACATCGGGAAGATGCATCATCGTCCCTATCCTCTGGATTACGCTGTCGCCAGCGATGCATGCGAAAAGTCCCGATTCTCCCTCCATGGAGTCGGATATTCTTTTCATCTTTCCGCCATTCAGGAGCATTACACCCTGCCGGCCAACAAAAACGACTCCACCGTCAACACCGCACACCGAATTACTGTTCACGCACACCTGACGCGACAAAGGATAGGATGCCACATATGCGGTAGCACCTGATGAATCGACGGACATAGCCCAGATACCGTCACTGCAGAAAACATATAGGGGATGCTGTCCGAACTGCCCCTGCGAGAGAGCTACTGCATTGCTCGCAAGCGCCACGATGTTCCCCTGCGAAGGCGTATAGGTACATTTGGCCGGAAATGAGAAAAGATTGTCGACAGCCGAGACCTTGAGTACATTTCCACGCTCTTCATAAGGTTCTTTTTCGTTCACTTCCAATGTCCCGGTAACCAATGTCCAGGATTCATCCAACGGTATATTGCAGATATCCCTGAAACACGTATCATCATCGCATGCCGTTATCGTAAACACAATCGTATCGCCATCGGCAAGAGAAGTCCAATTCTTCACAAGCCTTATATGAGAGAACTCTTCACTGGGGAAAGGCTCTCCTTTATACATCCACGTCGCCTCGCTCTTGGAGTATACCAGTTCATGGGCCCCTGCCTGACAGGAAAACATCTCCACAACATCCTTCTCGCGCAACGCTGACATGCTTGCCGAACCCGAGAGATTGGCCGAACAGGAGTATTTGTAACCGAGAGACCACTTGTTTAGGTACTGCGCCTGATTGAGATAACGATGCGGAACCAAAGGGAACACCTTACAGAACCAACTTCTGTCATTTTCAAGATAGACACACATCTCATACGCCCTTACATCGGGATAAGAGAGCAATGGAGGCAGTTCGTAACGTCCGTTCCCGAACATCAGTTCCACATCACTATATTTGCGCACCACAAAAGATGTTCCCTTCAACGTGCGGATTCCGGTCTTCACGTATATCTCCCTCATGGTGACCTTTTTACCATGAGGCCCTTTGAGGAAGAGCGGGTCATATCCCTTGCAGAAATACTCCTTCAAAGCCCCGACATGCAGTCTGTTGTTGAACATATAACTGCAGGCTGGCACTAACGAAGTATAGGAACAATCATCATTCTCAAGCGACTGCTGCAGTACAAGATTTGTCTGTGAGACGTTATCAAGAGCCTCTATCAGATTCCCTTCAATATCATACTCAGCAATCCTGTAATAGTGTGCGGCATCAGCAATGTCAGCACACAGTTCCTCGAGTTCCTTATCCACGTACACCTCATACTCTTTGTATTCACTGCCCGAGGATGAGGTCCTGCTGCGCCACCGTTGTGTCTTTACTTTCTTGCCCATTATCGAACCTGTCGTAAAGATATCTATCCCCACCACAATGTTTTTCCAATCGGCAAGTTCGATTCCCGAGAAACTGAATTGCGGTTTAAAACCAAGCACACTGACATCATATTTAGAAGAAGAATCCGTGTCTGTCTTTGTGGCTATCATATTATAGCAGTCCCTGCTTACTCCGTTTATGCGTCCCTCATCAGACACATACACTGAAGGAGAGATTGCAATGTATGACCCGTCAAAAGCACGTAATGCGAACTTGAACAGCGCCCTGTCGATATAATGCCCCGACTCGTTCAGTATTGAGATTGCCTCATCGAAATAGCCTTTGGAGTTATAACGCCACGACCCTTCAATATCCTCTGTCGAGCCCTCGGTAAACTCCGCTTCAGTGATTGTTCTCGACAATTTTGATGTAACAGTTATATCAAGCTCAGGCATAGGAGGACGCTCGCCGAGAATACGGTAGCGGCCGTCACTGTAAAGGAGATATATTATGCCTTTGTCACTCATGCAACAGGCCACATACCCCATAAACTCCACTTTACGCACGCCACCCAACCCCTCAAATAGAAGTGGGCTGCCGTCATCGCTGGGCATCCTGCTCCACGCACTGTCATAAATATGCAGGAGAGCATCGGCATCATCGGTCACACACAGATAGTGACGTGTCATCTCATGCCAATAGATTGCGGAGTAGCGATGCGCAAGTGTAACCTCATCGGACAACCTGGGCAACGGAACCATAACACCATCCTTTGCCCGCACATTGACCGCAGCTATGCACTCCCCATCGCCTGCAAGAAGATTGTCACTCTTTCTCGTTACGCCTTTAAATGAAAAAATCTTATGCATTCCAAAATAATTTTAACAACCTTTTCAATAAACCAGGGATAAGAAGCGGCAGCAACAGTAACAGCCACCACCAATGAAAGCGCCCGCCTTCATTGCTTACATATTCTGTAATTACGCGCTCTTTGTAGAGAGTATCGCACACAAACAACGTATCCCTTATAAGATTCTCCTTATAAAGGGTGCGGTACTTTGTCAGGAAGACCGTATCGCTCTTCTCCCGCACATAGATACTGTCATGTATGAAGATGCTGTCACGTACAACATGCCAGGCACTGTTTGTCCTGATGTGTGCATCGGACATATTACACTCCTCTTTTGTAGTACGGCACGCGCACAGGAGTAGCAGCACAACACTAAACCATATTTTTCCTATCCCTTTCATGTTCGAAATAACCTTTTAGAGATTCGCTCTTCTCAAGTACCCTGAGACTCAGTAGATAGTAGAGGAAATTGAGGACAGCAAACAGCGTGCTGCGTTCGTTGGTAAGCATGCGCGCATTGCGCAGGATATTTGTCCCGTAAAAATATATCGCCACGTATATCATGAACGACACACAATGCATCGCAGCCTCTTCCTCTCCTTTGAAGTGTCCGAGAAGATATATCGAGGAGACCATCACGAAATATATTGCAGCATCCCTGAAGAAGCGGAATGCCTTCTTGAAGCTCCACTCGCGGCGATTACACACATCGGCGAGCATGCCCATGATGAAATTGACCGTAAAAAGCAGTACAAGGCCGTATATGTCATCCCTTATAGGGAAGAGCAGTCCCGCCACGTTGGCAAGCAACGTGGCAACCGTTAATCTGATGCTATCCATGGCATTACATTTCAAGACATTTCAGGAGCGTGAATTCACTGCGCGAGGCAAGCCTTATATGCTGCCCGCGTATTGCTCCTTCAATGGTTACCTCACACTTGAGTTCATCAAGGCCGAAATCATCGTACTTGATATACTCCTCCACTCCGTCAAGGCTCACAAGCACATCTACAGGGTAAGGCCCGCGTTTGTGGACACGGAGTCTCATGTCGCCACCGCCACACACAACAGGAGCACTCTCCCATAAGTCGCCATTCTTTGCAAAATCAATAATCTTCACACCCATAATGTCATCTCCTTTCAACATTTTTTCCATTACACAACAACGTGGCAAGCGAGAGCAAGGAGTTCGCCTGCTCACGACGTTCAAAGACATTGTACAACAGCGCGGCGCAGTAATATGCCACGGCGTCTGCGAGAAGAGGGTTGCATCCCTCAAGGCCATGAGCCGTGTCGAACGCGGCCTCATACACAAAATGGTCGAGCTGCGGAGCCTTGCCGCCGGGAAGCGGAGAGAGGAGCACCACCCTTGAGCCATCATCGGCTACACTCTCCACACACAGCGGGCGGCATACCCCGGCACGCACATAACCACTGTTCTGCGCTATTGACTCGCAACACCCCTCGACAAGCAGCTGACGGCATGGACGTTTCCACCCCTTCAGCTGCAGCGATACAAGAGCGGCAAAGTCATCAGGCAATACAATCATCGCCTTTCCGTCATCACGCACCACTATTTCAGCAGTACCCACATCAAGAGCACGAGGATTGACGTTACCGTAATCTGGTGCCTTGTTCTTCTGCACCAGAGCGACCGCTTGTGGCAGCAGCCTCAATATATGTCCGTTTATTGAGCGAGTCTCTTCGTAAAGCAACGAGAGACGGGCATCCTCCTCGGCCTCATTCAGCAGACGCCTTACCCGCTTGACAAGTTCATCGGTCGAAATCATAGCCAGTTAGGGAAAGAGACGCCCTTGCTCTGAGCCATGCTCTTTACAGCATTCTTGTTCTGCAGTTCAGAGAGGGCGCAGTTATAAGGTGCAGCCATAAGATAGGCGCGCGCCTGTTGCATATTGGTAACCTCACTCACGACAGATAGGGCATCATTGCCGCCACCGTTTTTATCTTTGGCTTCAGGCTCACTGTCGCCTATTATATCTACCCTACCGCGCTTTATCTCACCGCTGCGGAAAGCCTCGCTGTTCTCGATAGCACGCTGGAAAAGAGGGTTGTCGGTCGTATACTGCGCAGGATATACCCCTGTGGAGTTTATCGCACCGCCTGTGAATTCTATTCTCATGAGCGCCTTCCCTATCCTGAAGTAACTGTTACGCTCTATCTGTCCATGAATCTCGTAAGTAATTCTTTTTTTCATATCGTTTAGTCATTTAGATAAATACTGAAAGGCTGCACCTGTCCGTGAGCATTGTTCGGACCATAGGTGCAGCCCCGTGGCGAGAGGTGCTCACTCCCCCGCACGCCTGTCAGGCAAATCAGATGAGAATCTCGCCTGTATATTCAACCCATGTACTGCCGTTGAATGTAACCACGCTGCCCGCAGCAAACCATAGTTTCTGCTCGCCGTTGACAGTATGATTGACATCGGCTGTAAGCACTACCACATCGTTGATATTCGGTGACGCAGGCAATACAGCAGCACTTGTCACATGCGAAGCACCTGGAATGTCGCTCTCGGCAGCCGAGCCGTTTACCCAGATATGCGAGTAGCCCTTGAGACAGAGACAGTCGATTGTCATGACAACCTCGCGCTTTGCCTCCTCGCCGTCTACATTCTCGGTCTTTGCGTCCTCGTTCTTCATGTAGTAACGCACAAGGCCGTTCTCGTCAATGAGACCGCCGCAATGGGCATATCCGAGAGCATCGAGAGTCGGGTCGTGAATGAGGTCAATGTCTCCGAAGACAGTGTGAATCTTTGTACACTCGATGCCGAAGACCTTATCGCCGGTCATGCTGATGTTCTTGTGCAAGGTAAGGTCAATCTTCTGGATATCATTAAGCAGGTTCTTACCCAACAGCCAGATAGCCCTCTTGGTGCAATTGAACCCGGTGAACTTCACCATCGAGAGGTTAATCAAATCAGCAAAAGTAATCTTTGACGAGAGGTCATACTGACGTTTGAACTGCCAACGGATACCCTTTGAGAAGTAATCCCACTGATATCCCATAGCATTATCCATGGCCTGAACCTTGAACTTGCCAGGCTGACCGACCCACGCCGTGCGGCAGCTCTCGAGACGGAACTGGCGAAGCACAGCCTCGGCAATCTGCGACTCACTGAACGGTATACGTTTCTTCTGTGCTGCGAAATAGTCGCTCACGATGCTGTTGCAGAGCTGTTTCTGCAGGTACATACGCTCAGGCACAGGCACAATTGTTGAGGGAGCGATGAACTTCTGTGTCTCATACGCAGCCGAAGAGAGAAGGATAATCTCGGTGCCTGCGGGGATTGTAGGTACCACGCAATAGTCATCGCTCGAGTTTACCTTCGGGCCATTGACCGCCATTGCGATAGGAGCCTCGGTAGTACTGTTCTTGCCAACGAAGAAGAGCATGAGGTCAACACCCGGCAGCTCAACCTGCCCCGATGCGTCATAACCGTTTACACCCTTACAGATTGCAGTGTAATACTCCTGGAAGATTTTTCTCTCGCCTGTGGTTGAGAAAGGAATCTCGGCACGTGTAGCACTGATGCCGGTGTATGTCTCATTGGTATATGCCTTAGAGCGCTTGTCATCAATGAGATAATGGTCGACCTCGAAAGAGCTCACACGCACCTGACGGCGTATCTTGCGTTTGATGGTATCGATGATGCTCTCATCGCTTGCGATGCCTATTATCTGGTCATCGACATCGGCATCAATCAAATCACTGCCGAGCTCACGCGCATTGGAGACGGTAGTAGCCTCGCCGGCTCCCTGTGTGGCAAGACCACCGATACCCTTGGATGCCTTAGGAGTGCCACCGGGTACCACATTGACAGCAGCAAGCATCATGCCCGCAACCTGGTCACAGAAGAAATAGAACGCCAGAGCTGCCAGCGAAACAATCACGAACAGAGGGTTCTCCCTCATAAAAGAAATGATTTTTCTCATAGTAAATAGATTATAGATTAATAAAGTTAAAAACGTCCTTATGCGTTCAACGCCTTGTCGATGAGGGAGTTGCGCCTGCGTTTGGGTGCAGCTACAGGAGCCACGCTCGACAGACCCTTTGGCAGACCATCGCCGAACTCCTCCTTCATGCGCATGATGTTGGTGTTGCGTCCCTTGATATCACCGGCGGCAAAGGCATCCTCAACATCCTTCTCATAGGTAAGCGCATGGTCAAGCGCAGTGCAAACGTCACCTGTGTACTTTCCCGCCATTATCGGGAAGATGATTTTCTCCCACACATTGTCCATGAATTCCGACGGCTCATACCCGCGTTCGCGGCAGAAAGCCTCAATTACAGGCTGGCTCTCGCGGAGATTAGCCTCATACTCCTCGCGGTCATTCGACATACGGGCATTCTCAAGCTGCAGTTCCTCATCGGCACGCAGCATATCCTGGTACTCGGGCGAGTTCTCATCAAGTTCAACCAACGAACGTCCGAAGTAACGCGCCACCGCGCTGCTTGCATTTCTCTTTCCGTTAATCATGTCAAGCAGCATCTGGGCAAGACGCGGGTCACTATCGAGGACCTCGGTCAGGAGTTCGTTCTGCTTTTTAGTCTGGAAGAGATAGTGTAACAGCATATCCTGCGACATGCGGTCATCAATGGAGAAGTCATCTCCGAAGATTTTCTTCAGTCCCATGCTCAGATAAGCGTAAGGAGTTTCAGCCACATCCTGCTGGCCGGCAACAGGCATCCCTTCATTCACGGGCGCACCTTCATAAGGTGCAGCCTCATTTTTCAAGTTCATTAAATTCTGTTCCATAATAAATCTGTTTTACGCCGGCAAAGGAACAACCGAATTTGCCCGACAAGGTTGCTGAAATGACATTTAGAGAGAAGAAACAGAGCAAGCCGCCATAATTGTCATAGTAACGTTTTAAAGGTACGCATGGCATGCACGCGAAGCGATATCCGATTATAAGTGGCATGCATCATCAACAACCTGTAATAAGTATACAGAGACAGCGACAATAGGTATTGTTGATAATTAAATGTTAAAACAGCATACTTTCAGCTTTTTTTGGCTATATTTTTGTAGCCACAAAAGCAGGAACATTATGGGAAACACTATCAAGAATTCTGTCCGCGACATACGCAGACATGACGTTGTCAACAGCTTTTTTGGCTCACTGAAAGAGTTAAGGAAGACAAGACCTTTCGTCTCACAGAGTGAAGTAATCGAGCATGCATCAAAAAGCAGTGCACCGAGATTCTATGTGACCTTCGAGAATGCAAGGCGCTTTGTATCGCTTCTTATGCGCAAGAAAGAGCTCCCTATCACAAACAAGAACAAGATCGAGATGTACAAGGAGATATACCGCCGCTACCGCAAACAGGTACAGGGGTGCGACTCGCGTTACAAATACCTCATCCTTGAAGACATCATTGAGGAGCCGGCACCTTCTTTCTACATCGATGAGGAGACCTTCAGAGGGATTGTCTACAGAGCCTTGCGCAACAACGGCAACAAGGACGACACGCACAGGGCTATGGCATGAAAATCCCCGGTTGTGGGACTTCACCAGCACCGGCAGAAACCCGCGCCACTGAATGGCGCTATAAAAGCAGGCTGCCGGTGCGGGATTATCAACCACGGTATCTGCCACACACTGCAGGTGCCGTGGTTCTCTTTTTATACAATCATTAGCCGGTAAATGTCAATTCAGCAACCTCATGGCATAATCATGCATCTATCTTTGCTGAAAAAAGAGAATGAAAGAGGTTATAATCACTATCAACGGGGGCGACATTGCCGACCGCATATTTTCGGAAAGCGCATATGCAGCCCTTGCACGTGCAAAGAGCGGCCTGCCGGAGCGCTTTACAGACATAGTCCAGGCAACAGAGGATGACCGCAACCTGATTGAGAGATTCATCATTGAGAGTGTAAATGAAGTTGCGGGTATAATAAGCCGTTACATGTCATCATGTTCAATAACATACATGCAGACAGAAGAGAACACTGGAGGAACGATATACATACGGTTTACAATTCCGCAGAATTGCCCCGACAGCATGGCTACATCATTAAAGGAGAGCATTACAAGCTTCGCGGCAGCACGCAGCCTTCAGCACTGGATGCTGACGGTGAAACCCGATGAGGCGAACATTCATATGTCAAAGGCGCAGAACGACATTGCACGCATCCGTGAACTGCTCTCTTTGCGCACGCGCCCTGTCATGGGAACCGCAGAAGATGAAAACATTATAGAGCTATAAAGAGCAACAAATTCGACTTACTATGAAAAACACTATACTGATAAGGTGGAACGAACTGCAACAGCAGATTGATTTAAGGAACTATTACATGGGAGAGTCGGCCAAGCGTAAGGATATCGACGCCGACACCATACAAAGCAGCAAGGATGAGAAAGAACTGCTCCTTATGTTTGCCGCACAGGCTGCTAACGGGCTGGTTACTGCTGTTGCTCTTCGTTTCCCTTATATTTCATGCGAGATTGAAGATGAGTATATATCATTCATCTTTGAGGAGAGCTGTAGCAGCCGCAGCCATATGCTGCCCATGCTGCGTCAGGCGATAACCGACTATCTTGTGAACGAGATTACCATGCATTGGCTGCTGTTGCGCCAGCCACAAATGGCACAGGCAAACCTTTCATTGAGGAATGCACTCTACAGCAACGTACAGCAGCTGTTCGCAAAGTTCTATAACAGCAGGAAGGTACGGCGCCGCCCAACCGACCTTGCAGGAATATAAGAAGTACAACAATGGAAAAAGAAGACATCATCAAGGAGAATATACGACGGCTGGGAGAAATCTCAGCCGTTTACAATCCTGTCACAGGAGAAGGCTCGACATCCGTCGTGCGGCGGTGGGCTACGTTCGAAGGGTTTCCTGTCGAGAGAATAAACCTGCCCGCAACGATGCTCTCCGATGAACAGGTACAACAACTCTCATCCATGGGTGCCAGACGGTACCTTACCGACGTCATGCATACCGAGGCAAGTGACCGTAACATCATAAGGCTGTGGCTCGAGTTCTGCCTCAAGCGCATACGCCACGACTTCGAATACTGGGCACGCACGATGACAACCATTGCCGACAAGGGCAAGGGACGCGATACGGCATTCACTCTCAACCGTCCGCAGCGCATATACCTGAAGGCAATGGAGCAGCTCCGCACAGAAGAGAAACCTATCGACATCATACTGCTAAAGGCACGACAATGGGGAGGCAGCACACTCACGCAACTCTACATGCTATGGATTCAGCTGGTACACAAACGCAACTGGAACAGCGTCATCTGCGGTGACATCGAGAAACAGTCATCCATTGTAGCAGGAATGCTTGCCAAAGTCATCACACGCTACCCCACATGGGCGACAGGTGGTAAACGCCTTGTAACATCACCCTATCAGGGCGCACAGAAGACAAGAGTGATAAGCAGGAGCAACAGCCGTTACTCGCTCGGTTCGGCACAGAAACCCGACTCATTGAGAAGCGAAGATATAAGCATGGCCCACCTTACCGAGGTAGGATTGTGGAAAGCGACACAAGGGCGCAAACCCGAGGACTTGGTACAATCAATCTTCGGTTCCATAGCAAGCGGACCATACACGATGAAGGTAATTGAATCTACAGCAAAAGGCGTCGGCAATTTCTTTCACAGGACATGGATTGACGCCGTTGAGTTGCGAAATAATTTTACACCGGTATTCATTCCATGGTTTACGATAGACCTCTACAGCAAGCCACTCAGCCAAGCCGATTACGGCTCAATCATAGAGAGCATGAATGAGTATGAGCAGCACCTCTTTTCGTTGGGAGCGACACTTGAGGCCATTGCGTGGTACCGTGACAAGCGACGCGAGATGCCCGATGAATGGCGTCTGTTCAGCGAGTTCCCCTCTACACCCGAAGAGGCGTTCCAAAGTACAGGGCGGCGGGTATTCAAGATATCATACGTGAACAGCATGCGCAAGAACTGCGTGCCGCCGCCGTTCATCGGCGACATTGTCTGCAACGAGGGAGAGAGCGGAGCAAAAGGCAAATGCGAATTTGTTGCCGCGGCAGCAGGGGAAAAGGAGGAGAACAGCCTCAGTGTATGGCTTATGCCCGACAAAGAGAACCTCTTGCGTGACAGATACATAGTGACAGTGGATGTCGGCGGCACAGGCAACAAGGCGGACTATTCATGTATTGTCGTTGCCGACAGGATTGCCATGCTCGACGGAGGGGTTCCGGAGATTGCCGCATGCTGGCATGGGCACATAGAGCATGACAAGCTTGCATGGAAAGCGGTAGAGATTGCACGCGCCTACGGCAATGCGTTGCTTGTCATCGAGTCGAACACATTGGAGACCGAAGGTACCGAGGGGAACAATTTCGAGTATATACTTAACGAAATTGCAGGCCGTTACAGCAACCTCTACTGCCGCACATCGCAACTTGAGATAAGACAAGGCAGGCCGAGACGTTGGGGATTCCACACCAACAGTTCAACGAAACCCATGGTAATCAACTTCCTTATCAAAGCACTGCGCGATGACCTTTACATCGAAAGATGTTTACAGACAACATATGAGCTTGACCTGTATGAGTTCAAGGAAAACGGCAAGGAGATGGGTGCCATTGAGGGCAACCACGATGACCGCGTCATGGCGACAGCCATACTTGTATGGACCTGCTACAACCACCCGCTGCCGACAAAGCCGACAGCCCACACTGGCAACAGGAGGAACAGGATTATAAGCGAAGCGAGCATATAATAATGATGGCGGCCAATGGCCGCCATCATTATTATATATCAGTCACATTCCACCACCAACCCGTCATATGCCAGGTGTACCCCTTCGGGCAGACATTTCTCAATCTTCGCATGCAGCCCTATGTGGTGCATCATGTGGGTGAAATAGGCTTTACGCGGTTTTAAGTAGTCGATTATAGCCAATGCCTCAAGCACCGTCTGATGAGTCTTATGAGGCTTCGAGAAACGCAGTGCATTGATGACCAGCACCTCGACCCCTTTAAGCTTCTCAAGCTCGGTAGGTTCAATGTAACTCATATCGGTAATATACGCAAGAGAGCCGAAGCGGTAGGCCGTAATAGGATACATACCATGGAAGACCCGCAACGGAACGACCTCTACACACCCGACCTTGAACGGCACCTTGTGGTCGACCGGACGTATCGCAATATTTGCGACACCCGGGTATTTGACACGACCGAAGCAGTAAGGGAAGAAAGAGCGAATCTGCATCTCGGTCTCCCTGTCCGCATATATCGGCAGCTCTTTATCCCGGGTAAACGTGCGCAGGTCATCGATGCCTACAATATGGTCGTAATGCTTGTGCGTCATCAGCAGAGCATCAATTTTCTTTACATCAGCCCGCAGCATCTGCTCTCTGAAGTCAGGACCGCAATCTATGAGGATTGTGGTATCCCCCTCCTCTACCAGCGCCGAGCAACGCAGGCGCCTGTCGCGCGGGTCTGCAGATGTACAGACCTCGCACTTGCACCCAATCTCGGGCACACCCGTCGAAGTCCCCGTTCCTAAGAAAGTTATCTTCATTGCTCTAACTTATTACGTTTACCTCCATATTGAGCCGTACACCGAATTTCTCTTTTACGGACTCCACTACAGCCGCAGCGAATTCAAGCACATCGCGACCGGTTGCCGAACCGAGGTTCACGACAACAAGCGCCTGATGTCTGTATACACCGACGTTGGCATGCGGGTTGTCCTTCCATCCGCACTGCTCAATCATCCAGCCGGCCGACAGTTTCACATTTCCGTCAGCAAGAGGATACTGGGGCATATTCGGGTATTGCGAGAGCAACTGTGCGGCAAGCGGAGCAGGAACAACAGGATTCATGAAGAAACTGCCTGCGCTACCAATCTCCGCAGGGTCGGGAAGCTTCGCACGACGTATCTCACACACGGCACGACGCACATTACCGAGCGTAGCACCGCCAAGAGCCTCGACACGCTCACGCAGATTGCCATAGTTGAGTTTGAAAGCAGCGCTCTTCTTCAGTCGGTATGTAACATAAGTGATGATGTTACGTCCTTTCTCCTCGGCCTTGAAAATGCTGTAACGGTAGGCGAAACAGCAATCATCATGAAAGAAAATGCGTTTCCCCGCATTCTCCAAAGCAATAGCCTCTACCCTCTCGATAAGGTCACCGGCCTCGACACCATAAGCACCGACGTTCTGCACAGCACTCGCACCCACCTCGCCAGGGATAAGCGACAGGTTCTCAAGGCCATGCCAACCATGCTCCACGCAATATGCAACCAGTTCATCCCAGTTCATGCCACTGCCTACGCGGATAAGCACATCATCATCATTCTCCTCAACCACCTCGACACCCATGATTCTTGAGTGGAAGACCGTACCGTCAAAATCATTGACAAAGAGCAGATTGCTGCCACCGCCAATGACAAGGCTCTTACCGTAGAATCCATTGCCGATGAAAGCAATTATATCCTCCTCGCATGAGAACTCCACGAAACGACTTGCAGTAGCCTCGATACCGAAAGTGTTATGCTTCAGCAGCTGATATGTATTGTATTCGTTTATCATCATTAAAATTTAAAGCGCGCGAGAAATCGATATTCAGGCATCCTCCCAACCGGAGTAAGGAAATATCGCATTCCCGCAAGAATATTACATCATCTCAAGAATTTTCCATACAGCCATCATGTGACACACCGTACCGATGAGCACAAAAAGATGGAATATCGCATGGATATACTTTACCTTGTGGAGACTGTAGAGCACAGCACCTATGATATATGCTACACCCTCGCCCACAACAAACAGAAAGACAAAAAGCGGAACAGCCTCATAGAACTGCTTCATCGCCACAACCACAGTCAGTCCCATGAGCACATAGCACAGAGTCTCTATGCGGTTATGTTTCTTCATCGTGTTCACGCTTATGAAGGTTCCAATAATGGCAAAGAGCCAGCAGAAGATGAAGATACCCCATCCCCAATAGCCCACATCACGCATGGCTATGAGCGTTATCGGGGAGTAGCTTCCTGCTATGTACCAGTAGATTGCAGCATGGTCAAACTTGCGCAGAATACCACGCGCTTTTGTTCCCGGTTTTGATGAGTGGTAGGCCGTTGAACAGATGAACGAGCCCAACATACCCACAAGATAGAGCACTATACTTGTTATATCCCAGGCATCGCCACCTTTTGCAATGACCATGTACATGAAATACACACCCACAGCCACAGCACCCGCAATACCGATGGCATGGGAGACAATATTCAGTCTCTCCTCCTCGGGAGAATAGATTTTGTCCTTGTCACTCATAATACACAACTTGTTTGGCACAAAATTAAAAAATGATTGTCACAAACGAGCAAGAAATATGAAACTTGTTTCAATATTTTTCACAGCAAGTGCAGAAAATCTTCGCGTTTACCGCAATGATTGTCACAAACGAGCAAGAAATATGAAACTTGTTTCGATATTTTTCACAGCGAGTGCAGAAAATCTTCGCGTTTACCGCAAAGATGTCAAATATCTTTATATTGAGAGAGATTAATTTCAAAAGCTGTATGAATTTCTGAAAAATATTTTCTTTATAGAAATCAGGTCGTTTGTTTCGCCCTTTGCTCACATTGTCATCCCAACTGTAGGGGCGGGGTCGGCCCGCCCAAAAAACGACGCGAGATAACAAAGCAACAGGACCTGTCATGCTGGAACGAAGTGATGCATCTCAAAAATCACGAAACTGTCATCCCAGCTGTAGGGGCGGGGTCGGCCCGCCCAAAAAACGACGCGAGATAACAAAGCAACAGGACCTGTCATGCTGGAGCGAAGTGAACCAACGGTCGACGCCCGAAGGGGCTAAAGTCAAGCATCTCAAAAACCGCAAAATTGTCACCCTAACTGTAGGGGCGGGGTCGGCCCGCCCAAAAAACGACGCGAGATAACAAAACAACAGGACCTGTCATGCTGGAGCGTAGCGAAGCATCCCAAAAACTGCGAAATTGTCATCCATGTACTTCGGCCTATCCCAATCTGCTACAATTTCTCTGATTTATGGCATTTGAACTAAAATTACACACTACACATTACACATCACACATTAAAATCAATGAACGGGCAAAGATTCTTCCTCCCTTCGGTTGTCAGAATGACACATCCGTAGGTACACAATAAACATTAAACGTTCAACATTACACATTAAACATTTCACATTACACCTTTCGCATTTATCTGGCATCACAGTTCATTGAACTCACGCAATGGGATATTCTGCCCCAGGTTATTCCATGCAATGGCAAGTTCTCCGCTGTCCTTGTAACGCACTACCGAAGCAAATTCTGAGGGAGTAAGCTCCTCAAGGAAAGAATAGGAATCGACAGGAATGGTATAACTCTTCTGCTCCACCTTTGCCTTCTCTTCCTCTTCATCATACTCACCGTCAATCTCCTTCTCAAAGGTAACAATCACATTCTTGCGGTCTATACATACATTTGTGACATCATACTCGGCAAGATACTCAATATTGCTGTTCATTGACAAGTTAGCCGCAGCAAGAATATACTTGAAACACTTTTCACCGAGCAACCTTTCAATGATTCTTGACCAGACAGTCTCGTTCTTCCCTTTTGGTGAGGTATGATTCAAGCATTTCAGAACCGACGGCAAGTTCAATGTTCTTTCAGGCATCTCATCAAAATCGAGCTCCAGCAGGCGTTTCTCTTCATCATAAGAGAACAATGCATACTCAACCTTTCCTGTTGAAGTCTCATTGGCCCTGAAAACATGTATATCATCACAATTCTCATCAATGATAAACATAACATCATAAGCCCCGACCAATTCAAATGAGTCGGTCGCAGGGCTCTTGGCCCGCAGCCTCATAACCATATAAACACCTCTATGGGCCGACTTTGTAGGAATTACAACAAAGTACCACAATTCACTACCCTCATGGAATGTCTCACCCGGCACTGTCCAGAAAGACTCTTCGCCGACATTGAGCAAATGCCCCTTTTCACGCAGAAAAATCTCAAAGTAATCTTTATCAACATATCCCCTTATGATATGGCCGAATGTATAAATAAGTTTCAGTATCGAGAGCCCTTCTGCGGCAAGCAAAATGTTTATTGACTCTTTTCCCGCCTCATATGAACGGTTGTTGCTAGGATAGAGCTCATATAGGAAATCATTAAGTTCGTTCAGCTGTGCAGGGAGTACCTTCTGTCCCTTTTTGGTATAAGGGAAAATGCCCTTGCACAGGATAAAGAAATAAGCAAGCATTCCAAAATAGACCTCAGTCTCTTGCAGTTTCATCTCTTTAAGTTCATTGACCAGTTCCTCGCCAATCTCGGGGCGCACAGAGTAACTCTCCGTCACGAAGATACCGAACAGCAGATTGTGCCACTCGTCACCGGTGCCGTAAACATCACGTATACCGGCATAGAGACTCTTGCCATAAGCAACGCTCCTGGCAATGGTTTCAATGTCAGCATCGCCAATCATGTACTCATCCTTTATCTTGCTGTAAAGTGTATCGAGCGTCCTGTCAGTCAACTCCCTTTCCCCACTCTTCACACGTCCGATTGTGCTACGGCTGTCGCTCTCATAACCCAAAGTACGGGCAAGCCGGCTGAGGTTCCCGTCAAACACACAACTCTCAAAAAGTACCTGTAATATCTCTTGTCGTGGATTCATAGTCCAGATGTTTGCCATGAAAATAGTAATGACCCGGCTAATATACAAAATATAATGTACCAGACGGCGAACAAGCACAAACAATTGTACCAAAATCAATGACATTTGGTACAAAATATCAAAAGGAGAATTTACAACACACCTGATAATTGACAAGGCATTTTGCTTGAAGTAAATTTACCCACAGAATAAAAACATTCACGTGGAGCGCTGTATTCAAAAAACAGTGTTATATTTGCATTGTCGGTAGTGAAACAGCCGGCATACATATTAACGCATTTTGCTTTGCCCAAGGACGAAACCTGGAAAATTTCGCACCCACAACGAGCAGAGGAATATGGCGCTCCTGTTTTGTTTATGTACAAAAGCGGGCCGACGGCTCGTATATATACATACGCAGAATGGCGTGAGTGTGTTATATTCACCTTTATCATCGTTGTAAGGTCTTTCCAGGTACCTGTCCTTGATTGATAAAGTGACGGATATACCCATTTGCGCCTTTTATTATTTTTAGGCGCATGAGGTAAAAACAGGAATGATACAAAAAACTCACAAAAAATGAGCGTTGTGTTAAGAAATGTGTTTATATTTGGAAATCGGCAGGATAAATAGCCGAATTTAATGTAAAGCGTTTTTTGCTTTGTCCCGAAATACGAAATCGCCAATTTCAAAAAAGAGAAGGGAGGAAGGAAACACAACGCTCACTGTTTTGTATAGCCACAATGCAGTATCGCATTGTTGTATATACCAGACGGCGTGGGTTTATTGTTTCTTTAACTCATCTTCTCATAGGCGTTTGGCGATGCCTGTATTTCGATGATTGAAGACAGCAACAAGCCTGCGCCTTTTTTATTTTTTAATAAATTTGTAAACAAATGTAAAAACGATATATTTGCAGCAACAAACACAATTAATCAAGGAGGACACTATTATGCCACTATTCAGAGTTACAGTAAAGCAATCAAAGTTATCGAGCGGCATACGCATTGAGCGTGGAATGTCGGTAGATGTAGTTACAAACTCAATGAGCAACCCATTGACCACCAATGGCGGTCAGGCAGTTGCAGATGCCTTTATGCGTATTTACGGAGTTGACATGAAGCGCCTTAATGCACTTAGTACGGTTTATTTGGATGTAGAAAGGATTGGGTAAAAATGATATTAAAAACAAATCATATTATATGGAAAAAGGAGATATTTTAATTGACAAAATTAAATTTGTGAAATTCCACAAGGAGGAACGGATAATACAAGGAAATACATACGGGCAATATTCATCTTGTTATATTGCTTACTTATCAGAACATAGTAACAGTATTGTTGTCATTGATGAACTAGCAGAAAAGAAACATCCTGAATGGAAAAAGAAAACAATCAATAGAGCTGAAATCTTATCACAAGAACTAGCAGGAGAGAGCATTAAATTCAAAATTGTAGAAATGTTCACTGATGGAGCCTTTGAAGGGGAAATTACAAAATAAATTAACAAATAAATCTTATATTATGGAAGACTATTCACTAGTATGTAATAGTATTACAGACTTATATGAAGTACATTATGCATTTGCTCCATGGTGGATGATGGCAGCATCTTTAGGAGTATCACTTTTATGGGGGTTAAAAAAATGGCTTTGGGACACGAAACCTACATCACAGACCAAAAGCGTAGTGATTTTGGGCAGGAAAGCGTCTGGTAAGACAACACTATGGAATAGACTAAGAGGTTATAATTTTAATAAGAATTATGTAATAACTGCGTTAGATAAAATTGAACAATTTACTATAAATAGAGATGACAAACAAGTAATTATACAAGCAACAAAAGATATTGGTGGAGATAAAAAATGGGTTCGCGAATACGAAGAGCTTATTAAGGAAAGAACATTCATATTGTTTTTAGTAGATGCAACTGATTCTTGCGAAGATGCTCAAGCCGATATAAGAGCTAGAGTTCAGAAGATATTAAATATTGTCAATAACAATAAACTGGATAACGTAGGTTTCCGTATATATATCACACATAGTGATGAATATTTAAGTAAGAATCCCCAAACGACCTATGCTATGATAATAGAACAAATAAAGAAATGGTTGGATTTGGATAGCATTAAAGCACCTAAAAAGGTAAAATACGAATACTACGCCGTAGACTTATCTTGCGACAAGGATATTGATACCATAAAAAAAGAAATAATAGATAGTGTGTATGAGTAAAAGTTTATTATGGTATCAGCATCAAGACCCCAAACAGGACGATGTAATGTTCCTCAATGGAAAAATGCTGACAAAGCAATGTGATATTCAAGAAAACTTCAGTATAATCTCCTTTGTCGCAAATAAAGCTATTGAAAAGCCAACTCCATGGTGTGGCAGAATAAACAATCTCTTTTTCTTAAAAGGATTTCTCAACTCAAATGACAATCTTGGGAGAATGATGAGTTTTATCTACATAACAGACAATAAAGACTACAGAGCATCTTGTATAACAGAATTACGCGCAGCTGGATTAGCAATGTCCAAAGAAACAGAAAATTGTTTATCTGAAAAATATATAAGATATAGATGCAAGAAGTATTTGACATACATAATCTACATAGCTGGCATATTAACAATATTGACTTGCCTATGTACACTTTTTACTTGTTCAAGAATCTAGTCAAACATAAAACACTCAAAAATAACAAATACAATGGATAATCTAACAGACATTTTAGTTGTAGTAGATAATGATATGGACTACGGTATCAAACATGGATTTTATGATTACCAAGGAGTACCTTCTTGCGAAGTAATATCAATTGATGAATTCAAATCCAGAAATCTTATAGCCCCAGCACCAACACTCTGCGGTAAGGACATATATATGCGCAACCCATATACAGGCTCATTTTTACCAATTACAGATACGGATATTGAAAGGAAAATGAGCGAGAGTAAAGCATTTGCTATACGAGAAGCATTAGTTATGATGGGCGCAAAAGACATTGAATTAGTAGAGGACATATCCGACAACACAGCACAACAAATTAATACAGGTGCAAATGTTAAGGCAAATCCTATAGCTCAGGGAGAAGGAAAAGTGGAATATTCAAATAATATTTCTTTAAATCTAAAATCTATAATTGAAAGTCACGACCCCGAACGAAAGGCTCATTCAATAGACAAGGTGCAAGATTTCTTAAAGATGCATAGTCTGTTAGATGAGGACAATTTAATTATGCTTACAGAAAGATTTGCTAGGGACGGTAAACTTGCTGGTACTGAAACAGTTTGTATTACATTTTGTAGTGAGATCAAAAGTGCTCTCAACATTCTCTGTTCCGTTAATTATAAAGTATTTAGCTCAAATTTTGATTTTGAATCACAAAAAAGCAACATACACACAATAAAGAAAACCCTAACTGTCAACTTTGGATAATGTGGCATAAACAATAATGAATCAACTATGAATAACGAATTTGAAAAATTATTAACATCTCTACTGGATAAGTATCAAGAATGTGGTGATGTAAATTCCGTAGTAGAGAAGGCTGTAAAAGAAAATGGTGCAACAAAAGAGTGTTCCGACAAAATAGAGAATGTAAACGACTTACTTGATGCATTTGCCCAAAAGGCTGAATCACTTCAATTGGCAAAAGACAAAGGAAAGAACCGCCGTCAATGGATGGTCTGCGAGTTGGATAAGTTAACGGAGAGTCGCAGTGAGGAGGAAAAGACATTGCTTATATCAGAGATTCATAAGACCGGCGAAGAAATTCTCAAAAATTCAATAACACAAGAATAATTGGCTATGAAATACGAATCATATAACGATGATAAGAAGTTTTTCGCTCAGGATTGTGAAGAACAAATGCGACTTATGGTGGCAGTTGGCGATGTGTTAACTGATGATATAACAGAAGAAACAATATCTGTAATAAAAGAGTTTGATTGCGTCAATAAATTCCTTGAATTGCCATTGAATTCACCTGAAGAGGTGAACTTGAAAAAGATATTTGCGACAGCTGTGGTAATAGCAAATGAAAAAGACATTCTTCCTTTCAGATTACCAGAAAGTGCTGAGGAAATAGCAAGTTTGGTTGATGAGGGTCTGACACGTGTAAAATTGGCTTTCAAACAACAAACAGGAGAAATGGATGAATACGAAGTCACCGACGCGTTAATAGACAAGGCGGCTTCGCTTGCTATAGCAATTCTTGATTCTGTCATCGATGAAGGTTTGCCAATTATTGCTGAATCCTTATCCAAATTGGCATTGAAACATCCATATACAGCCTCGTTGGCTCCTTTTATAGAAATTGTTGTTCCATATGTTGCAGAACCCGTAAAGAACGCAATATGTAAAGGAATAAGATTTATTGCAAATGAATCAAAACCAATTGTCCATAAGGCTATAGATTATGTAAAAGGTAAAGCAAAATCATTTGCTATAAACCTAACAAAAAAGCTGAATCCTGTTTTATTATCCTAAATGATAATTTATGATTCTGACATCAAGGCCCAAACCTGTACGTATAAGGATTACGGTAAGTGGCAAAGAGCATACAACGCTAGCTTCACTTAAAGAGAACATATCGCCCGAGATAATGGATTTTATTGACGGGCGTTTGCAGAGTTGGTTGGAGAGACAAAATAAGTTTGAGTTAAAGGATGGGATAAACAAAATTTCCGAAAACAGGAAAATAAATCCTGAAACTCAATTGTTAGAACTGTACAACCTTTTGTTTTGCGAATCAAAAAGGACTATGTTGGAATTCATTGATTTGTGGGGAGATTACGATTTAAGGTCAAAGAAGATTGTATATCATTTTATTAAACATCCACATATTAATAATATCGCAAACATAAAGGGTTTATTGAAGTACCATTTACAACTTTTCCCTATTTGCGAGTGGACGGAACTAATTTGCCCACTTGAGAATTCTGAATTGGAATTTGAATTGGCAAAGAAGTGTGATGATTCAGACAATGTGGTAGAGGCAATAAGATTATTTGAAAGAATAATAGCAAGGGATGACTTTCCTGAGGCAAAAGAGTATTATAACGAAAAATATGAGAGGCGTTATTTCTCTGCTAATACTGAAGAACAATTAAGAGAAATTGTTAAAAATTGGAGTAGATATGAAATACTCGAGCCTAAGACAGAACAAGAAATTAAGGTAAAAAATTTCATAGCAGTTTGTTACAAAATCATATATACAGAAATCAATGGAGGGAACTATAGAAAAAGCAAACTTTGTGAAACACTATTCCCTTCTGATATACCATATGATGATATTTTGCGAAATGAGAAGTACCATTTCAGAGCAATAGTCTTCTATTGTTATGGCCATTATAGATATGGAGGTAGTTTTATAAATCTTTTCGAAAGAGAAAAAGATAAAATTGATGGAGAATATAAATTACGGCATAAAGTTGTTAAGTGTGAAACATCCAATAGCTGTATAAATCAAATCAGTGAGATTATCAATTACATATTATTTGAAAAGTTTTCCAAATGAACAATACAATAATCGATCGTTTCCATAAATTGATAGATGTTAATACCCCTATTATATATATACAAGATTATGATTTTGTACGGGTCGATGAATTAATAGGAAAATGTATCAGGGATAGTTCTGTAAAATACGAATGGAATCCGGCTGTTGGGACAATCAGGTTCAAGGATAAAGAGTTTGTAAAAAATAATGAACCTTTAACAGATTTCCTCATAAGACATCTCTATGAAGATGATGTCACTGAAGATAAATTCATTGTACTTAAAAACATACATGAATGCATAAATGAATCTGCAATCAAGACATTATTGCAATTGATTGCACAAAGGCGATTATATGGGAGCGATTTCAATACTACCATAATCATTGTTTCGCCGGAGTATAAAGTTCCACTGGAAATAGAAAAATATGTCTCGTACTTAGAAATTCCATTCCCTGAACCTGAAGAATTGGAAGAGATAATAGATTTACATCTTGATGTAAATAATTATAATAAAGACAATCTGACAGAAGAAGACCGCAGGGAACTTTTGCAATCATTAAAGGGAATGACTGCATTTGAGGTTGACCGTGTCATTGATATGGCCATGAGTAAGGATGGTTCTTTGAGTGCGAAGGATAAGAGTATGATTCTTGAGCAAAAAAAACAGATGGTCAAAAACTCAGGACTGCTCGAACTGATAAACGTTAAAGAGAGTATTGAATCTATCGGTGGATTAGAAACTCTAAAGAAGTATTTAGGCAATAAAGCAAAAATCATAAAGGAACTTGTTAAAGCCAATGAGTTTGGTGTCCCGACTCCCAAAGGTGTTTTTATTGTCGGGATGCCTGGTTGTGGCAAATCCTTGTGCGCTAAAGCAGCTGCCTCATTATTTGGGACACCACTATTGAAACTTGAAATGGGGAGCATGCTTGGAAAATATGTAGGCGACAGCGAAAATAATTTGCGGCGTGCAATAAAGATTGCAGAGGCAGCTGCACCTTGCATATTATGGATTGATGAGATTGAAAAAGGATTCTCGGGTGTTGGAGGCAATAATGATATCATGACAAGAATGTTTGGCTATTTCCTATCGTGGCTACAAGACAAGGAGAGTTCTGTTTATGTTATTGCAACTGCAAACAATGCCGATTCCCTACCTCCTGAATTAAAAAGGAAAGGCAGATTTGATGAAATTTTCTGTGTAAACCTGCCAAGTGATGAAGAACGAAAAGCAATATTCAAAGTACATCTAAGCAAACGACAAGCACCAATTAAGGAAGCACCAGAAAAATTGATTAAAGAAACTGAAGGATTTAATGGCGCGGACATAGAGGCCGTAGTTTGTGAAGCTATTGAGGCTGCATTCCTGGATAATTGCAATAAAGATAAAAAGAATTTTGAAGGATTGCTATTAGATATTTCCAAACAAACCAAGAGTATATCAAAATCATGTAAAAAGCAGATTGAAGATATGGAAAAAGCGTTTAAAGAAAACTCTTTCACAGATGCTTCATAAGTGCACATTAGCAACAAACACTTTTTGTACCAAAACCCGCGGGTTTTGGTACAAAATTTATCACCCCATTTTTTCTGCTGGAAATCCACAAAGCATTGTAGAAAATTATCCCCAACTTCGCCACGGGAACGACAAACAACTAACTAAACACATTCAGAATTATGGCGATTTCAACATTTTTTTCAGGTTTTTCTTTTGTGAAGAACGTAGGCAAGTTGCGCAAGACAGCGATTGATTATTTCAAAAGTGAAGGTATCAAGTGCGAAGTCAAGGATGGCGAATTGCTCTTTTGGTTCAAGGACAATGTATATACCCTGCAACTTTACGAGGGTGATGATTATGCGGAATGTGGCATTGTATATGAGTGCAGTGCCGATGAATACGCAGCGCTAAGCATTGAGGAGAAGACTTTCATCGCCGACAAGGTGAATACGGATCTGTATAACCATGCCACTGTATATGCTTATAATGATTCAATTAAAATTGATTCGACATTCTATTTCACTTCAAAGAAGATGTGGACAGAACTGTTCATAAAGCACTTTAATGAGCTGAACGAGGCTGTTGCTATGGCAATGGATATTATCTGTGACAAGATTGCAGATGACGATAAAGATGGTGCGGAAAAGCCCAGGCAAATAGGCTTCTGCGTGCCCGAACAGAACGAGAATACAAATGGCAACGATGTTGCTGCAGTTGCTAAAAAATAAAAAGTATTACTATGAATATCGAAGAACTTAAACAGCGCGCAGCCAGCGGCGATGCCGAGGCGCAATATAAGTTAGGAGAATGCTACTACAATGGCGATGATATAAAGCAGGATGATGAGGCAGCTGTTTTGTGGTTTAAAGAATCTGCCGGGCAGGGCTATACTCCGGCATATAAAGCATTAGGGGATTGTTATATTTTTGGCTATGGTGTTGAGCAGGAGTATGAAGAGGCAGTTAAGTGGTGGCGTTTGGCAGCAAAGCAGGGTAACGCAGAGGCACAAAATAATTTAGCTATTGCTTATGCCAACGGTGACGGTGTTGAGCAAAACTATGAGGAGGCTGTAAAATGGTGGCGTTTGGCAGCAGAGCAAGGACTCGTTGAGGCACAACATAATTTGGGCTATGCTTATAAGCGCGGTGAGGGTGTTGAACAGAACTTTGAGGAGGCTGTAAAGTGGTATCGCTTGGCAGCAGAGCAAGGGCTCGTTGAGGCACAATATAATTTAGGCAATGCTTATAAGCGCGGTGAGGGTGTTGAACAGAACTTTGAGGAAGCTGTAAAGTGGTGGCATTTGGCTGCAGAGCAAGAGCTCGTTGAGGCACAATATAATTTGGGCTATGCTTATAAGCGCGGTGAGGGTGTTGAACAGAACTTTGAGGAGGCTGTAAAGTGGTATCGCTTGGCAGCAGAGCAAGGGCTCGTTGAGGCACAATATAATTTAGGCAATGCTTA
>JAFXGX010000047.1 GCA_017536695.1 Bacteroidaceae bacterium
ATGCTGGCAGTAAATGGTCACGCGAAGCACAGACAAAGTTTGTGCCGCGTGGGTTACGGCAAGACAGCATTATCAATGGATCTCTTTTTCATTACAACCGCAAATATTTTGTCAACCCACACCTTTTTGCTACTGAGCCCATTTCAACAAAAAGCCCTGTACATGTGTTTATACCTTGCTAAAGGTTCACACTATGACAAGGCTTTATTCTTTACTCTTTTTGCTCCTTGCGAGTGTCTGTGTAGTGGCACAGAAGAATGAGGAGTATCTTGACGTGCCGTTACCCCGGGAGTGGAACGACGGCGAGTATTTCAACCAGACATTACCGCCCGATGACAAGTGGTGGCAGGACTTCGAAGACCCTGTCCTGGACTCACTTATCACCGTCGCGTCGATGAACAACCATTCGGTACTCGGCGCAATGGAGAACATAAGGAAAGCACGTGCGGCATGGCGCATCTCCCAGGGGAACATGATGCCGACATTCGACCTCGGCGCAGGGTGGCAACGCGCCAAGACAAGCGGCAACATAGCACAGACAATGTATACCGAAGCATGGGAGGGACAGTTCAACGCCGCTGTATCAATGCAATGGCAGGCCGACATTTTCGGCAGCATATATATGCGCTCCAAAGCACAGAAGATGCTATTCATGGCATCGGAAGAGGAGTACAAGGCTGTCATGGTAACCCTTAGCGCAAACGTGGCGACAACATATTTCTTGCTCAGGGAATCACTCGCCCGCATGCAGGTACTGAAAGAGAATGTAAACTCGCAGCGCGAGATAATGCAGATTGTGACATCGCGCTACGACACAGGCCTTGCATCCAAGCTCGACGTGGCGCAGTCGCGCAGTGTCTACTACAGCACAATGGCACAGATTCCCGCCATGCAGGCAACCATAGAGAGCTATCGCAACAGCATGGCAGTGCTGCTCGGAGCATATCCGCAAGAGCTTGAAGGGTGGCTCGATGAGTGCTGCAACCTGCCCGACTACATCGAACCCGTCGGCGTTGGCATACCCGCCATGCTTGTAAGGCGACGTCCCGACATACAGGCGGCCGAGAGGCAGGTAGAGGCCAATGCAGCCCTGCTCGGCGCCACAAAGCGCGACTGGTTTCCGCAACTGTTGCTTACCGGTTCCATAGGATTCGCCTCGGATGAGATGAAACGGCTGTTCCGCTCCAAGAGCCTCACATGGGAGATTGCACCCACACTCAAGTGGAACATCTTCAGCGGTGGAGAGAGAGTGAATGCAACGCGCGAGGCACAGGCAACCCTTGACGCAAGCATAGCATCGTTCAACAGCACCATACTCACGGCCATGCAAGAGGTCGAGGATGCCATGTCGCAGTACAAGAGCTCCGTCGGACAGATTGTATCACTGCGCGAAGCCGTCAACCAGAACAGGGAAACCCTGGCACTCTCTTTGGAACTGTACAAGCAGGGGCTTATCGAGTATCAGAGCGTTCTTGATGCACAGCGCACCCTGCTTACCTATCAGGACTATCTTGTCCAGGCCCAGGGCGGTTCGCTCATATACCTTATAAAATTATACGAGGCTCTTGGCGGAGGTTGGTAACAAACAGACTGCCGCAGACTCTTTTACGGACTAAAATACCGACTATATGAAAAGGATTATCTTCATCATGGCACTGACAGCCCTGGCTGCGTGCAAGAAAGAGAAAGAGGGCACAGCCCTTACCGCAGCGCTGCCTGTGGAGGTGGCACGCCCCACGGTAACAAACCTGACGCTGACGCGTGAGTACCCCGGCTACCTTGCCGCCGATGCCACAATACCCATCATGGGGCGCGTGAACGGAACTATAATAAAGCGCAGTTTCACAGAGGGTGAAAGAGTAAAGAAGGGCGACCAGCTGTTTGTCATCGAGCCCACACTTTACCAGAATGCCGCTGAGCAGGCCGCTGCAGCAGTTAAGACCGCCGAGGCCGAGCTGGCATATGCCAAGAGCAACTACGAGCGTATGCAGGCAGCGATAACCAGCGACGCGGTGAGCCAGATTGAACTGTTGCAGGCCAAGAGCCGTGTCGAGAGCGGAGAGGCATCGCTGGAGAACGCCCGCGCTGCGCATAAGAGCGCGAAGACCAAGCTCGGCTACTGCTACATCAAGGCACCCGAGAATGGAGCTGTGGGTCTATCGGAGTACCCCGTCGGAGCATACATCTCGGGCGAGATGAGCCCCGCCGAACTCTGCAGGCTCTATAAGGATGACATAATGTATGCCTTCTTCGACATCACCGACAACCAATGGCTCAGGAAGATACTGAAAGGCGCCGGGAGCATGGACCAGAGCAACATCTCCTTTACCGTCGGAGGCAGCAAGCTGATGCGCAGGAACGCCAAGATTGACTTTCTCGCACCGTCAGTGAACCTGAGCACAGGAACGCTGCAGGTACGCGCCGAGTTTGACAACAGCGACGGCATGCTCAAACCCGGCAGCTACATAAGTGTGACAATGCCTTACGAAGAGTTAAAGGATGCAATCCTTGTATATGACGCGTCCATAGGCACCGACCAGTTGGGCAAGTATCTCTATGTGGTAAACGACTCGAGCAGAGTCGAGTATCGCAGGATAGAGACAGGAGCACTCATCGATGACACCATGCGCCTTGTCACCGACGGGCTGAGACCCGAAGAACGCTACGTCACAAAAGCACTGCTTAAGGTACGCAACGGCATGCCCGTCACACCCATTATGGACAATAAAACAGCACAGCCATGAGATTCTCGAGATTCTTTATAGAGCGCCCTATCTTTGCAACGGTACTCTCACTATTACTGTTAGTGGCAGGCGGCGTCGCACTCTTCGTGCTGCCGATAGACCAATACCCCTCCATTACCCCGCCGACGGTACAGGTAACGGCAGTATACCCTGGTGCTAATGCCGAGACGATAGCGCAGACGGTAGGCATCCCCATTGAGCAACAGGTAAACGGCGTCGACGGGATGCTCTACATGAGCTCGACATCCTCATCATCGGGAACATACCAGCTGACCGTGACCTTTGACGTCGGCACCGACATCGACATGGCGACGGTTCTTGTACAGAATAGGGTGAACATAGCCATGAACTCCCTGCCGAGCGAGGTTGTACAGCAAGGAGTGACAGTGCAGAAACAGTCGACCAACATCGTGCTTTTCATTACCCTCACAGGCGATAAGGAGCACGACCAGCTATACCTGTCCAACTATGCCGAGCTGCAGATTGTAGACCAGCTGACACGCACCCCCGGTGTGGGTGGAGTAAGCATCATGGGTGCAGGCAACTACTCCATGCGAGTGTGGCTCGACCCCGAGGCTATGCGCATACGTGGCATATCGCCCGCCGAAGTATACCAGGCCATAAGCAAGCAGAACCTCGCCGTCTCGGCAGGATATGTAGGACAGACGCTTGACGCCACAGCCGACAACGCTTTCCAGTACACACTGAACGTGCAGGGGCGCCTGAACAGCACCGAAGAGTTCGCCGACATCGTGATACGCAACGACGGAGTGGAGATGCTCCGCCTGAGCGACATAGCACAGATAGAAATCGGAAGCGAGACCTACGCATCATCATCGCGCCTTAAGGGGATGCCGACAGCCGCACTGGCGGTATACCAGTCGCCTGGTTCAAGCTCGCTTGCCGTCTCAAAGGCTGTAAGGGAGAGGATGACCGAGCTTGCCGAGGCATTCCCGCCCGGTGTAGAGTACCAGATTGCCCTTGACACCACCGATGTAGTGCGCAGCTCAATAGAAGAGGTACTGTACACCTTTCTCGAGACAACCATACTTGTTGTACTTGTGATATTCCTCTTCCTTCAGAACTGGAGAGCCACACTCATCCCATGTCTCACAATCCCCGTATCGTTAATAGGTACATTGGCAGTGATGCAGCTGTTGGGATTCTCTATAAACACCCTGACACTCTTCGGCCTCATCCTTGCCATAGCCATAGTGGTGGATGACGCCATTGTTGTAGTGGAGAATGCCACACGAATAATCGATGAAGAGGGGTTGCCGCCGCGCGAGGCCACCGAAAAGGCCATGGATGAGATTACAAGCCCCATCATCGGCGTGGTCCTTGTGATGCTTGCGGTATTCATCCCCACTACCATGATTGGAGGCATATCGGGAGAGCTGTACAAACAGTTCGCGCTGACCATCGCCACAGCCACCCTGCTCAGCGGTTTCAATTCACTTACACTGACCCCTGCGTTGAGTGCCCTGCTGCTGCGCCCCACAAAAGGGAGAAAGCAAGGCTGGTTCTTCCGCTGGTTCAACAAGGGATATGATGCACTGCAACGAGGATTCGACAGATGCGTCGGTTTCCTGCTCCGCCGCGCATGGATTGCAGCCATAAGCTTCTGCATCATGGTCGCACTTGCCATATACATGTTCACTATCTGGCCCACCACATTCATCCCCGATGAGGATGACGGCTATTTCATTGTTAGCGTGCAGCTGCCTCCCGCAGCCTCGCTCTCACGCACCGAGCAGGTATCGAGGGAGATTGAAGGCATCATTGCGCAGTATCCCGAGGTCAAGACCTACATAACCATCAGCGGGTTCAGCATACTTAACAGCGGCAAGCAGAGCAACGCCGCCAGCGTATTCGTCGTTCTCAAGGAGTGGAGCCAACGTAAGAAGAAGAGCCAGGCGGCAGCCACCATTGTCGACAGGTTCAACAAGGAGGCATACCTGAGGATTCCCGAGGCACAGTGCTTTGCATTCGTTCCGCCGGCGATACCCGGCATAGGCAACGTGGGAGGTCTGCAGATGCAGCTTGAGGACCGCAAAGCATTGGGTCTTACCGAGATGCAGAAAGCCCTCGATGCCCTCACGGACAACATAGGCAAAGAGAGTGCTATAGCCACGATAAACAGTTCGTTCGAAGCCGACGTACCGCAGTACTTCCTGAACATCGACCGCAACAAGGCAACATCCATGGGGCTTGACATCGGTGCCGTACTCTCCACGCTCAGCTACTACATGGGTGCGATATATGTGAATGACTTTGTCCTGCTGGGGCGCATATGGCAGGTCAAGATGGCTGCCGGCGAACAGAGCCAGAAGGTCATCGAAAGCATCATGCAGCTGAGCCTCGCCAACAACAAGGGCGAGATGGTACCGTTCAGCAGTTTTGTCACCACCGAGGAGATTCTCGGCAGCGACCAGTTAGTACGCTACAACATGTACAACAGCGCCACAATCACATGCAATGCGGCGCCGGGGTACAGCACGAGCCAAGTGATGGATGAGGTCGCGGCTCTGTTCAGGGCACAGCTGGGCGAGGAGTTCGGATACGAGTGGACCGGTGTCGCCTATCAGGAGCAGAAGGCGGGCAAGAACACCGCAATCATCTTCGGCCTCGCCCTGCTTGTAGCCTTCCTTGTCCTTGCCGCGCAATATGAGAGCTGGACAAGTCCCGTAGCCGCCATAATGGGCGTGCCCATTGCCCTGCTTGGCGCCATTGCAGGATGCTGGCTGGTAGACATTCCCGTGAGCATATACACCGAAATAGGAATAATCCTGCTCATTGCCCTCAGCGCCAAGAACGGCATTCTTATCGTTGAGTTCGCACGCGATTACCGCGCCGCAGGCAAGGATATACGTCTGAGTGCCGCCGAGGCAGGGCACGTACGTCTGCGTCCTATTCTCATGACCTCGCTCTCGTTTGTGATAGGCGTGATGCCGTTGCTTTTCGCAGCAGGAGCGGGAGCCGGAGCGCGTCTGTCGCTTGGTGCGGCAGTGGTATTCGGCATGCTGCTCAACACCGTCATAGCCACACTTTACGTTCCCAACTGGTATGAGTGGATGCAGACGCTTGAAGAACGGGGCAAAAAAGCTGCACCGGAAAATTAATGAGTTCCCAACAAAAAATATCGGCAATTGCCGATATTTTTTGTTTTGTTTGTATATCTTCGCAAAAGAATGTATTAACAGAAACATAAAACTATGAGCGAGAAAATCACAATGCCTTGGGAAGAGCGTCCCGAAGGATGTACCGACGTCATGTGGCGTTACTCAAAGAACCCCGTTATCGGCCGCTATGCCATTCCCACATCGAACAGCATATTCAACAGCGCCGTCGTTCCGTTCAAGGACGGATACGCAGGAGTGTTCCGCTGCGACAACAAGTCCGTACAGATGAACATATTCGCCGGCTTCAGCAAAGACGGCATCAACTGGGAGATTGAGCATGAACCTATCGTGTTCAAGGCCGGCAATACAGAGATGATTGAGTCGGAGTACAAGTACGACCCGCGTGTCACATGGATTGAGGACCGTTACTGGATTACCTGGTGTAACGGCTATCACGGCCCCACCATCGGCATCGGCTACACATTCGATTTCAAAGAGTTCTTCCAGTGCGAGAATGCGTTCCTGCCGTTCAACCGCAACGGCGTGCTGTTCCCACAGAAGATTGACGGCAAGTACGCGATGCTAAGCCGTCCCAGCGACAACGGACACACCCCGTTCGGCGACATATACATCAGCTACAGCCCCGACATGAAATATTGGGGAGAACACCGTTGTGTGATGAAAGTCACTCCATTCCCCGAGAGCGCATGGCAGTGCACCAAGATTGGCGCCGGTTCAGTGCCCATTCTCACCGATGAAGGCTGGCTGCTGTTCTACCATGGTGTCATTACCACCTGCAACGGCTTCCGCTATTCGATGGGCGCAGCACTGCTCGACAAGAACGACCCCTCAAAGGTACTCTACCGCACAAAGCCCTACCTGCTTGCCCCCGCAGCACCATATGAGCTTACCGGCGACGTACCAAACGTGGTATTCCCATGCGCCGCGCTCAACGACGGCGACAAGGTCGCAGTTTACTACGGCGCAGCCGACACTGTCGTAGGCATGGCATTCGGTTACATAAGCGAGATTATCGAGTTCATAAAGAACAACAGCACAAAATAGCATAAACAGTTTTCATAGCAAAAGGGGCTTCCGTATGGAAGCCCCTTTTGCTATGAAAACCCCTTGGTTCCAAGCATTACGCAGCAGATGCCTTTTACAAACAGCATGATTTTCTGATAAAAAGCGCAGATGCAAGGCCCGCGAAGTTTCAGGGAGCAGGAGTTTAGTTACCTAAATGACTGCTCACAGAAACAAGCACAACGCAGCAGATGCCTTTTCAGCAGAAAATCAAATCACTCTTTTACTCCATAACACAAATCCCCCGCATCTCCCAGCCCCGGAACAATATAAGCATGCTCATTGAGGATAGGGTCAATGGCAGCACAATAGAGAATAGTATCTTCGGGGAAATGCGATATCGCATAGTCTACGGCCTGCTGGCTTGCTATAACAGATGCAAAAATCATCTTGGCAGGAGTACCCTTGGTAAGCAGGGCACGGTAAGAGAGGTCAGCGCTTATTCCTGTCGCGAGCATAGGGTCGACAAGAATGAGAGTCTTGCCGTCAAGGTTCGGAGAGGCCAGATACTCGACGATTACATCGAATTCGTTTTCGGAAGTATACTTGCGGTATGCCGATACGAATGCGTTGCCGGCACGGTCGAAGTAGTTATGGAAACCGGTATGCAACGGGAGTCCTGCACGCAATATTGTTCCAAGCACCACATTGTCGGTCGGAAGACTCTGCACAGCCTCGCTGTTTGGCGTCTGTATTGTCACGTTCTCATAGGAGAGTTCCTTGCTTATCTCATAGGCCATAATCTCGCCTATCCGCTCGATGTTGCGGCGGAAACGCATGGAATCGTTCTGTACATTCACGTCACGTATCTCAGCAATGAAGCTGTTGAGGATTGAGTTATTCTCGGAGAGGTTAATGATTTTCATATCATGTTGTTTTTGTTTCAGGTGCGAAGATAACAAATTATGAACGATTTTTGTATTATATAAGGAATAATTGAGAGGAAAATCAGGAATTCTCCCAAAATAAGACAACACAGACAAATTGTCAAAATTTAAAGATTATTACAATTAAAACGAAAGCGGTACAACAAATATCATCCTCGTTCAGCAAGCGAAATCCACATCAAACAATCATAAAGAAAGGGCCTCAAGAGGCAAATAATCACAAAAAAGGGACAATTATTGCCTTTTTTGCAGCAATTAAAGAAAAATTTCTTTAATTAACTTGAGTTATTAAATAAAATAGTATATATTTGCACTTGGAGAACTTCGGCAAGTTTCAGTAAAGGGGCTTGACCGCTGTTCAAAAATGATAAAAAACAGAAAATATTAATCAATAACTTATTTTTAATAATTATGGCAACATTAGATCTTACCAAGTATGGTATCACCGGTGCTGTAGAGGTTCTTCACAACCCCTCTTACGATGTCCTCTTTGCAGAGGAGACAAAGCCCGGTCTTGAGGGTTTTGAGGTTGGTCAGGTTACAGAGCTTGGCGCAGTAAATGTAATGACAGGTGTTTACACTGGCCGTTCACCTAAGGACAAGTTCATCGTTAAGGACGCTACATCAGAGAACACTGTATGGTGGACATCTGAGGAGTACAAGAACGACAACAAACCTGTTACAACCGAGGCTTGGAACGCTCTCAAGGAGATTGCTACAAAGGAGCTTTCAAACAAGAGACTTTTCGTTGTTGACGCATTCTGCGGTGCTAACCCTGCTACACGTCTTAAGGTACGTTTCATCATGGAGGTTGCATGGCAGGCTCACTTCGTTACAAATATGTTCATCCGTCCTACAGCTGAGGAGCTTGAGGCATTCGGCGAGCCCGACTTCGTTGTTTACAACGCTTCTAAGGCAGCAGTTGCAAACTACAAGGAGCTCGGCTTGAACTCTGAGACAGCAGTTGTATTCAACTTGACATCTAAGGAGCAGATTATCCTCAACACATGGTACGGTGGTGAGATGAAGAAGGGTATGTTCTCAATGATGAACTACTACCTGCCACTCCAGGGCATCGCTTCAATGCACTGCTCTGCAAACACAAACGAGAAGGGCGAGACAGCTATCTTCTTCGGTCTGTCAGGTACAGGTAAGACAACTCTCTCTACCGATCCTAAGCGTATGCTTATCGGTGACGACGAGCACGGATGGGATGATGACTCAGTATTCAACTTCGAGGGCGGTTGCTACGCAAAGGTTATCAACCTCGACAAGGAGAGCGAGCCGGACATCTTCAACGCTATCAAGCGCGATGCTCTTCTTGAGAACGTTACAGTTGATGCAAACGGCAAGATTGACTTCGCTGACAAGAGCGTGACAGAGAACACACGTGTTTCTTACCCAATCAACCACATCAACAACATCAAGCCTGGTTCAATGGCAGCTCCTGCGAAGAAGGTTATCTTCCTTTCAGCTGACGCATTCGGTGTATTGCCTCCGGTATCTATCCTGAACCCGGAGCAGACTCAGTACTACTTCCTCAGCGGCTTTACAGCCAAGTTGGCAGGTACAGAGCGCGGTATCACAGAGCCTACTCCAACATTCTCAGCTTGCTTCGGTGCAGCATTCTTGAGCCTCCACCCGACAAAGTACGGCGAGGAGCTCGTTAAGAAGATGGAGAAGAACGGTGCCAAGGCATACCTCGTTAACACAGGTTGGAACGGTACAGGCAAGCGTATCTCTATCAAGGATACACGCGGTATCATCGACGCTATCCTCGATGGCTCAATCGATACAGCTCCTACAAAGGTTATCCCACACTTCGACTTCGTTGTTCCTACAGCGTTGCCAGGTGTTGACCCTGCAATCCTTGACCCACGCGACACATATGCTGACGCAACTCAGTGGGAGGAGAAGGCTGTTGATTTGGCAGGTCGCTTCATCAAGAACTTTACCAAGTACACAGGCAATGAGGCAGGTAAGGCTCTCGTTGCAGCAGGTCCAAAGCTCTAATAAGAGTTTCAAGACTGAATATAACGTCTGCTCCTCATGGGGCAGACGTTTTTTGTTGTACACGGTTTAGCAGTGTGGAAGTAAGGCTGGGCAAAGAAAATGTTTCATATATTGCAAAAAAATCGTAAGTTTGCGCCAAATACCAAAATCATATAAGAGATGTCATTGATAAGAGCCCTGCTTGCAATACTTTTCCCGCCGCTTGCCGTCATCGACAAAGGATGCGGCTCGGTGCTGATTGTCTTTCTGCTTACCTTATGCGGATGGATTCCAGGTACCATTGCAGTCCTCATAATACTGAACAGGAACTAAATAGTCCCATATGCTCAGCCGGGAAACAATAGAGTTCATAGCGAAGCACCGCAACGAAGACCCCCGCGCGCTTGCCCTCCAGGCAAAGCGCTACCCCACCGTTGACATGCGCGAAGCTGTGACGCAGATTGAAGGTTGGCAGAGCGCAAGAGAGAAACTGCCCGCGTGGGCAGCCACAGAAGGGATAGTATACCCGCCCCGCATCTCCATGGAACAGTGCTCAAGCGAAGCCACGGCACTCTACAAGGCATCAATAGCAAGGGGCGAGAGCCTTGCCGACCTCACAGGCGGGTTCGGCATAGACTGCAGTTACATGGCACGCAGTTTCAAACGGGTCACATACATCGAGCGCAACCCCCTGCTATGCAGGATTGCAAAGGAGAATTTTGCACTGCTGGGATTAGACCACATTGAGATTCTCAACGGCAACAGCGAAGAGTGCCTCCCTGCCATGCCTGCACAGGAGTGGATATTCATAGACCCTGCACGCCGCGACGGCGAAGGACGCAAGGTAGTAGCGCTCAGCGACTGCGAGCCCGACGTCACGGCTCTTGAGCCGCTGCTGCTGGATAAGGCACATAAGATAATGGTAAAGTGCTCTCCAATGCTTGACATAAAGGCCGCATGCCGACAACTGGCACATGTAAGCGAAGTACACATTGTAGCCGTGAACAACGAATGCAAGGAACTGCTTATAATCCTCGACAGGGAAAGCAACGGAGACCTTATTACTACAAAGTGCATAAACATACGCAAAGATGCTATAGACACATTCAGTTTCAAAGAATCCGAGGAGAGAGAGAAAGAAACAAAATACAGCACCGATGTCGGCAAGTTCCTATATGAGCCGAATGCAGCGATACAAAAGAGCGGATGCCATGCAATGCTTACAGAAGAGTACAACATGGGCAAACTACACCCCAACAGTCAGCTGTACACATCGGACAATCTGGTTGAGCAGTTCCCCGGACGCATATTTACAGTCGAGAGAGTCTGCGGATTCTCGAAGAGCGAAATAAAGGAGATACAGGCACTCAAGCAGGCAAACATCACCGTCCGCAATTTTTCCGAGAGCGTGCAGCAGCTACGCAAGAAGCTGAAGCTCGCCGACGGCGGCGATAATTACATATTTGCCACAACACTCGCCGACGGCAGCAAGGTGCTTGTATTGTGCAAGAAGGCATGATATAAAGCAACCGGTCAGACCGCTGTCTGACCGGTTGCTTTATATCATATCCCCTTAATCCTTCAGCAACACTTTATCCATATTCTTGCAACGTACAAGCTCATACGCCTTCTGGAACGAATCGCTGTACTTGTTGTACAGCATTATGAACTCACTCATATCCCACAGGTCGCGCGCAATATACATCTTAAGCTGTTTCTTCAACTCCGGCAACGTGCGGGCAAGTTCCTCATCGCCGCCTTTCAACTCGACGCTATCCTTAAGGGCCTGCTCGCGCAGGATTGTCATATATCTGTCATCGACAACGAACTTCTCATCGAACTCCTCAATGCTCCTGTACTTGCTGACAAGCTCTTCGCGGTTCTCATCGAGATATCGCAGCGAAGCCTGTATTATACAGCCCTTGGCTGCAAGAGCGCGATGATAAGCAGTGTACTTTGTCGTGTCCATAGGTACGAAATAGTCGGGCATGATACCGCCGCCGCCATAGACCGTACGTCCGAGACGCAGCGTCTTGGTCTTGAGCGAGTCGGCAAAGTGGATGCTGTCTGCCGAGCTCATCTCGCCGCTGTTATAACGTTGCATCAGGTCATCCTCATACTTTATGGAGTCGCTGTAAGGTTTCTGTATGCAACGGCCCGACGGGGTATAGTAACGTGCTATGGTAAGGCGTATCATCGAACCGTCGAAAAGCTCGAAAGGACGCTGCACAAGACCCTTTCCGAAGCTGCGGCGTCCGACCACCACACCACGGTCCCAATCCTGTATGGCACCGGCGAGAATCTCGGAAGCCGAAGCCGATGTCTCATCGACAAGGACAGCCACGTTACCTTCGAGGAAACGTCCGCCACCCTGCGCCATGTAGTCGTGACGGCCTGTCGTACGGCCTTCGGTATACACGACAAGGCTCTCCCGGGCAAGGAACTCGTTGGCGATGTCTACGGCTGCATTCAGGAAGCCGCCGCCATTGCCCTGAAGGTCAAGAACGAGGTTACGCATGCCCAGCCCCTTGAGCGAGTCGAGCTTGGCGACAAACTCATTGTGTGTCTTGGCACCGAAAGAGGTTATGCGTATATAGCCGTTCTTCTTGTCAATCATATATGCCGCATCGACAGTCTCGGTCGATATGTCATCACGCACAAGATTAAACTCAAGCAGACGGTTTATGCCACGACGCACTATGCCGACCTTTACCTGCGAACCTTTCTTGCCACGCAAGCGCGACATTATGTCCGTTCTTGTCATCTTGACACCCGCAATCACAGTATCATTGACCTCTACAACTTTATCGCCTGCAAGGATACCTGCACGCTCCGACGGTCCGTTAGGTGTTGTCTGTATGACATAAAGCGTATCTGAAACCATATTGTACTGTATGCCGATACCGCTGAAGCTACCCTGCATCTGCTCAAGCAGGGCCTTTGTCTCCTTCTTGTCGGTGTATGTCGAATGCGGGTCAAGCTCCTTGAGCATGGCCTTCACTGCCTCCTCGGCAATCTTGTCGTTATCGGGAGAGTCGACATAGAAATTCGATATGATGTTGCCCGTATACATCAGTTTGAGAAGATGCTCGGGCATCTGCTGCGCCTTGGTGCCCAATGCGACAGCAAGAGCAAAAACAAAAAAAATTATCTTTTTCATAGTTATTTAATAGTTATCATTTCCCGGGCAGGAGCGCTGACACATCCTTGCCATATTTCAACAATTCGCGTACAAGAGAACTGCTTATGTGGGCATACTCCGGTTCACTCACAAGAAGAACCGTCTCAATGCCGCCCATGAGCCTGTTCACATCAGCCAGCTCGCGTTCATACTCAAAATCCTTTACCGTGCGTACACCGCGCAGAAGCGCTGTGGCGCCCACCTCACGCGCAAGGTCCATTGTCAGGGTATCGTACATCATGACCCTGACGCGGTTGTTATCCCGGTAGAGTCTCTCGATTGCTGCCACACGTTCATCGGCAGTAGCAAGGCAGTGTTTCCCGATATTATTGCCCACTGCTATTACTATCGTATCGAAGAGCGCGAGAGCACGCTCCACAAGGGCATGATGCCCGATAGTGTAAGGGTCAAAAGTCCCTGCAAACAGCGCTGTTGTCATTGTCATTGAATTCAGAAGCTATTTATATGAAAATGAATGAATCGACAGTTCCGCTTTATTCGCTTTCGGTCTTGTCTTCCTCGACAACCAGATTGTCAATGATGAAGTTCTGTCGCTCCATGGTGTTCTTGCCCATGTAATATGCGAGCAGTTCCTCTACCTTGTCATCCTTGTGAAGCTCCACACGCTCGAGGCGCATGTCGGGACCGATGAAATTACGGAACTCATCGGGAGAAATCTCGCCAAGACCCTTGAATCGCGTAATCTCGGGGTTGGGCGACAGCTTCTCTATCGCCGCGAGCCGTTCCTCCTCGTTGTAGCAATATATTGTCTCAAAATCGCCCTTCTGTTCCTTACGCTCCGCAGCGCCCTTCTTTCCGCGCGGCAGCTTTCGCTTGTTTCGCACGCGGAAGAGCGGTGTCTGCAAGATATACACATGCCCTTTCTTGATGAGCTCGGGGAAGAACTGCAGGAAGAACGTTATCATCAGCAGCCTGATGTGCATGCCGTCGACATCGGCATCGGTAGCGACAATGACCTTGTTATAACGCAATCCTTCAAGACCATCCTCGATATTCAGCGCAGCCTGCAGCAGGTTGAACTCCTCGTTCTGGTACACCACTGCCCTGCTCAGTCCGAAGCAGTTGAGAGGCTTGCCTCGCAGACTGAAGACAGCCTGTGTATTGGCATCGCGGCTCTTGGTGATTGAACCGCTCGCCGAGTCTCCCTCGGTAATGAAGATGCAGCTCTCATCCATGCGGTCACCCTTGGGGTCGTTGTAATGTATGCGGCAGTCACGCAGCTTGCGGTTATGCATGTTTACCTTCTTCGCCTTCTCGCGCACCTGTTTCGTGAGGCCCGCCAGCTCCTTGCGGTCCTTCTCCGATGCCATAATCTTCGAGAGTATGACATCACTGACCTCGGGATTCTTATGCAGATAGTTGTCAAGTTCCTCCTTGATGAAATCGCCGATGAACTTCTTCACGCTCATGCTGCCCGGGTCGGGCGAAACGGTAGTCGAGCCGAGCTTTACCTTTGTCTGGCTCTCGAACACCGGCTCCTGTATGTTTATTGCCACTGCAGCCACTATTCCGTTGCGTATGTCGCAATACTCGAAATTCTTCGCCGAGAAGAAGTCGTGTATCGTAAGCGCTACAAGTTCCTTGAAAGCACTCTGGTGCGTACCGCCCTGCGAGGTGTGCTGTCCGTTGACAAATGAGTAATACTCCTCGCCATACTGCTGTGCATGGGTAATGGCAATCTCAATGTCGGTACCCTTGAGATGTATTATCGGATAGAGTGCATCGGCAGTCATGCGGTCGCTGAGCAGGTCGACAAGACCGTTACGCGAGAGGATGCGCTTGCCGTTGAACATTATTATAAGGCCGGTATTCAAGTAGGTATAGTTGCGCAACAGAGTCTCTATGTATGCATCGCGGAACTCAAAATTGCGATACAGCGTATTGTCGGGAGTGAAGGCTATGTATGTACCGTTCTCATCGTTGGTGTTCTCCGTTACATCGCTGACAAGGATACCCTTCTCGAACTTGGCTATGCGCACGACACCGTCGCGGTAGCTGCGTACTTCGAAATGCGTACTTGTCGCATTCACGGCCTTGAGACCGACACCGTTAAGACCAACCGATTTCTTGAATACGGTATCATCGTACTTGGCACCTGTATTCAGCTTGCTCACAGCCTTTATCATCATTCCCTGCGGTATGCCTCGACCGTAGTCACGCACAGCCACTGAGTGGTTCTCGGTAATATCCACCTCGATACGCTTGCCGAAACCCATCTTGAACTCATCGATACAGTTATCGATAACCTCCTTCAGCAGTACATATATACCGTCATCGCTCTGCGAGCCGTCGCCGAGCTTACCGATGTACATACCGGGACGCAAGCGTATGTGTTCCACATCGCTCAGGTGACGTATCGAGTCATCGGTATACGCCGCTGCCTCGGGCACGTTGGCATCGAACTCCAAATTATTTTCTTCGGTCATCTATATAATACGTTTTCAATTTTGCTCTTTGTTCTTTGACAACGCCGTCTTACCGCAACCCGCCGGGCGTGACTTTGCCACGCTGCCGGCGACATATAGCTGCCGGCGCTGTCGAAGCCTATGGCTTTCAAAGCTCCTTCTTGTAGGCGCGGCGGCGCTTATGCTGCTCCTTCTCGAACTCGCTCCACTGGCTCTGAATCTTATGGTTTGTCTCGAGTTCGGGGTTACTCTCCACATCAACAATGCCAAGCGCCATGAAGTTGTCAAGCATCTGGTTGAAGATGAGCGCAAAGACACCCTTGCTCTGATACTCGGGCTTGACAGCCACAAGCAGGAAATCAAGACGCTTGGGAGGCTTCACGAAGAGCGCCTTCAGCAGATACCACCACCCGAAGGGGAGCATCCTGCCCCTGCACTTGCGCAGAGCCTCGGAGAGAGAATATATGCTAACACCCATTCCCACAAGATTGTCATCCCGGTCAACCACCAGCGATATAAGACGCAGGTCAACGACAGGCAGATACATCTTTATGAGCTGGTCTATCTGTTTGTCGGTCAATGGCGTGAAACCGTACAGCGGTGCATAGCACTCGTTGACAAGAGAGAACAGCTGATATCCGTAGCGCTTCGCCAGCTCGGAACGTGACTTGCATCTTACCGTCCTCAGGCCGAACTTACGCTCCACAATAGCCGCCACGCGCTCGGCCTTCTCCCATTTCTTCTCTGGAACCTTCAGCAGGAACTCTACCCAGTCGACATCCTTCACATACCCCATGCGCTCCATGTGCTGCGGGTAATAAGGATGGTTATACATTGTGGACATCGTACCCAGACGGTCGAAGCCCTCGATGAGCATACCTTCGCGGTCAAGGTCGGTAAAGCCCAACGGGCCCTGTATCTCATGGAGCCCGTGCTCACGTGCCCACCCCTCGGCAGCAGCGAAGAGAGCATCCACTACCTCGGCATCATCGATGAAGTCGACCCAGCCGAAGCGTGCAGCCTTCTGCCCCCACTTCTCGTTGGAAGCCTTGTTCTCTATTACAGCGATGCGGCCCACCACCTCGCCGTTGCGATAGGCAAGGAAATAATCGGCATCACAGAACTCGAAGGCCGCATTGCGGTCCTTGCGGAGTGTATTCACAGCATCATCAAAGAGCTCGGGTACATAGTACGGCGACTCCTTGTACAGTTTATTCGGGAAATCAACAAACGCCTTCAGCTGCCTGTTGTTCTCTACTCTTTTTACCGTTACGGGCATCGTGCAGTCTTTTTCAAATTCAATTGTAAATATAAGGAATCCTGTCCAAAAAAGCAAATCATATACCCATTATCAGGTATACGAGATATGCCACATATCCCGCCACGAGCAGACCGCCTTCCCAACGGGTAATCTTGTTCTTGCCGAAGAATGCACAGAAAAGATATATGAACAGCGATGATGCCAGCAGCACATAGTAATCGACAGGAGTGAACCCTTCAAGCGATATCGGAGATATTGTAGCGCTGCATCCAAGGATAAAGAAGACGTTCAGGATGTTGCTGCCGAGCACATTACCCAGCGCAATGCCCACATTACCCTTGCGTGCAGCATTTACCGACACTGCCAGCTCGGGCAACGAGCTGCCTGCCGAAACAATCGTGATACCGATGAGCGCCTCGGAGAGACCGAAGCCGCGCGCGATATCCGACGCTCCGCCGACAAACATTTTTCCGCCAACGATGAGCGCGGCAAGACCACCTGCGATGAACAGCAGAATCTTCCCCATGGACATGGGCTGCTGCGCAGCAGTATCTTCTTCGTTACCCCTAAGGCTGAATGTATAACGCACGAACACTGCACAGAAGCAGAGCAGGATAAGGCCATTGAAACGTGTTATATATTCGCCCGGAGCACCGCCAACGAGCATACTGCCCGAGACAAGCAGGACCACCACCGACGCAAGCAGGTTGAACGGAAGCTCGCGCGACAGCATCTTACCGCTGAACACGATTGGAGTGATAAGGGCTGTAGTACCCAATATAAGCATACCGTTGAAGATGTTGCTGCCGAGGACATTTCCGAGAGAAATTCCGGAGTTTCCACTGAGAGCCGAGCTTACACTTATCACAAGCTCGGGCAACGAAGTACCGATAGCCACAATTGTAAGACCAATCATCAGTTCGCTCATCTTCAGATGGCGAGCGAGGTCCGAAGCACCTTTTGTGAGCCAGTCAGCGCCAAAGATAACAAGGGCGATACCGACCACAAAACAGATAATAGAGAGTAACATAGATATAAATTAGTGATTATTCCTAAAATTATGCGAAGATACGAAATTCCGCGCAATAACGGTGGTTTATGCAGAGATTATCTTTAATCTACAAGGGATTAAGAGATGTAAAAGGCAGAGAGAGGGTTTTGTGTAGCGTGTAACGTTTAATGTTGTTTACAACATCGACAGCGCGAGCAGCGATTGGTCACGCGAAGGATGGATGAAAGTCATCCCTCGTGGGTCGCGGTCAGCGAGTGCTGTCAATGTTTAACGTGTAACGTGTAGGGGCGGGGTCAGCCCGCCCTCAGGCTTGTATGCTAATCAACAGTTCTTATATTCAGTCATCCACTTACCCTTAACTTGTTGGCTTGTATTTTTTCTTTTGTCGTTCTTGCTGTACTTTTTGACGCAAAAAGTACCAAAAACTTCGGCACTCGGAAATTCCAGTCAACCTCTTTTTTGTTCAAGAGTCGCAAGCGACATCTTTCAGTCAAAGAGGTCTTGCCTCTTGAACTGTCTGCTCGTTTTTTGGGTGCTGCGGGACTCCTTCAGTTAGCCACTCGCCAAAGCGAGCGTCTAACTAACAGTCAAACAGGCCTCGCACTATTTCCAAAAAACAACCAGGTTCAAGCTGTGGAATTTAACGGTGCCGGTTATCATTGGAATTACTATTGCTACCCGTTGCCACTTTGCTATAACAAATTCCTCCACCTGTAGGGGCGGGGTCGGCCCGCCCAAGGGCTTGTACGCTAATCAACAGTTCTTATATTCAGCCATCCACTTACCCTTAACCTGTTGTCTTGTATTCTTCTTGTTGTCGTTTTATCACATACTTTTCATGACTGAAAAGTATGCAAAAGGTCCCGGCACTTGGCAAAAACAGTCGCAACAGCCTTCTGCTCATGCCGCCA
>JAFXGX010000002.1 GCA_017536695.1 Bacteroidaceae bacterium
CACAATGAAAATGAATGCCTAATAGTTGTCGACAACGGAGTTGTCAGAGAAATAGCCCAGCACAACAATTACCATAAAGAGGGAATTGCGCCGTCTGATGTTTGCAAAGCACTGACCGAAAATTTCCCCTGGGAAAGATTCCCCGAATATAAAGATGTGCGTTTTTTATTGCGATTCAGCGACTACGTATTTAATGAGAACGGCATATTGCAAGATTGCAATATACAATGCTTGAAACCAGAGGAATATGAATCAATGACTCAGAACTCTCCTTTGATAATAGCCGTAAAGGATATTCTAAAGGAGTTGAAACCATGGCCAATATGGTATATAAATGGTAAATTTGAGACAAGATACCTTAATTGGGTATTCCCTTTTAAGAGCGAGACCAAAGCAATAGACGACGAGTGGGGGAATTTAAAAAGTTGGACACATTAAAAATGGTAATAATATAGATATTGCCCCCAATGCCATAGTTGTGTCATTCTATATTTGCACTGTCATTGACTCGTTTTGCTTTTCGCGACCCAAACGGCATAACCTGCGGCTATGCTGCGTTTGACCTGTAGCTGCAAAACTCGTCGATAACAAAACGTTGTTTTGTCATTTCGACCAAAAGGGAGAAATCTCATAATTAAATTCAACAGATATCTCACATTCGTTCGATATGACAAAGCCATCGGCTCAACAGCTATATCATTGCTTTAAAAATACTACCGCATCATCGCCCTGTAGCAGCCGCCGGCGACAGCCTTTACATACCCCTTCATCTCCATTTCGAACAGCAGGGGCAAAAGTCTGCTTATGGGAATATCAAGCAGTACCACCAGCTGGTTTACCTGCATTCCGTCACTATCGCTGCGCAATGCTTCAATGACAGCTTTCTCCTCGGGAGTCAGTTCGGGGAAGAGCTCGCCCTGCAAATCATCGGCGCTCCTTTTTTTTGATGCTACCTCCCAGTTCATCGCCTCGACAAATTCATAAGCCGATGTTATAAGTGCAGCCCTGTTACGGCTTACAAGTTCGTTGCAACCCTGCGAATAGCGGTCATTGACCCTGCCGGGGAAGGCAAAACAGTCGCGTGAATAGCTGTTGGCAAGAGATGCCGTAATGAGCGAGCCGCCTTTTGATGCCGACTCCACTACCACTGTAGCATCGGCCATGCCTGCCACCACTCTGTTACGCTGTACGAAGTTCGAGGGGAATGGTTCCGACTCACTCATGAACTCCGTAAGCAGACCGCCATTCCGGAGCATGCTCTTTGCTGTTGCGCGGTGAGCGCTCGGATATATCCTGTCAAGCCCATGCGCAAGGACACCCACCGTGGGAAGCCCCGCCTCAAGTGCCGCACGATGTGCGCATACATCGATGCCATAGGCAAGGCCGCTGACAATGAGCGTATCAGGGACAAACTTGGCAAGGTCGGCAACGAAGTTACTGCACAGTTCCTTGCCATACTCGCTTGCATGGCGTGTACCGACAATGGAAACGACATGCCTTGCATTGAGGTCGACGTTACCCATCGAATGAAGCACCAGCGGAGCGTCGCAACACTCTGCGAGGCGACAGGGATAGGACTCATCGCCCAGACAAAGAAGTCTTATCCCGTTCTTTTCCATGAACTCCATCTCACGCTCGGCACGCTCGACAATAGAGCTGTCGGCAAGCATCGCAGCGAACTTTGGTGTGGCACCGGGAAGGATATCCTGTATATCAGAGGCATTCTCGAGCAGTTCCTTCGCACTGCCTGCCTCCTCGATGAGTTGGCGTAAAAGAGCAAGTTGCGGCACCTGCACCCGTGAGAGCGCAAGCATCGCAACCTGCTCAGTTATCATCAGTGCCGACACTTACTTGATTATTGACTTGAATGTAGCGTCCTGAAGGTACTTGGTAAACTCAAGGTCACCGGCAGCCTTCTTTGCCATAGACGGGTCGAGCTTGATAGCCTGCTTCAAACCGTCGTATACAAATGCTATGTTTGATGTTCTTGCACCAAGAAGGGCCTTGATGTAGTATGTCGTAGCATCGGGGTTCTCTATCTTGTCGAGTGTCTCGCGCACTGTGCTGTAATCCTTGTTAAGGAGCTGTGCAAGAGCTGCGCTGTTCGTAGCCTTGTCCTCGAGAAGAGCGGCAGCACGACCATACTCGCCCTGCGCTATGTAGAGGTTTCCGAGAGCCTCGGCACCTGCCTTGGCCTCGTTGCCAAGAGCCATCAATGACTCTGCATCCGATACATTGCCCTGAAGAAGTTCGAGATAACCGAGGTTCAACTGTACCTCGGGAGCCGAAGCGTTAGCGCCGAGAGCCTTCTCGAAGTAGCTTGCTGCTGTAGCATAATCGCCCTCGTTGTATGCCAATACACCAAGATTGTTGTATGCACGATAGTCGGCAGGGTGCAACTTGATAGCGGTATTGAATATCTCCTTCTTCTCGTTGACATCATCGGTAAGGATTGATGAATAGAGAATCTCCTCGAGAGAGAGCACCTTAGGGTCGGCAGCATACTGTTCCTGAATCTGCTCATCGGAACGGCCTATAAGCTGGTAGTTGAGAGTGATGCGTGCTCTGCGGAGCTTCGGAAGCACATCATCGGCAAGCTCGCTGTAGATTGAAGAGATATTCTTTATCTGCATCTCACGCTCCTCGGGGTCATCGTACATAGAAAGGACACGGAGAATCAGCTCCTTGTCGGGAAGTTCTGACTTTGATACAAGTTCCTTGAAGCCTTCCCAGTCCTCGGCTGTGTACTTGCTGTCCACATAGCCGTCAAGCTTAGCCTTCTTCATCTCCTTCTTTACGAACTTTGCAGTATTCTCCTCGCGGCCTGTAGCGACATTGTCATTGAGGAGCACACCACCGTCAGGTGAAGCATAGGCCGATACCTCAACCTCATCGAGCACCTTGTTCTCGAAATCCTTTGCAATGTCGGCCATAGCAGCCTTCAGTTCTTCCATCTCCTCGGTTGTCAGCTGTGAAGCGCGAAGGTTTGTCTGCTGAATAAGGAACATGATGTTAGCCTCCTTTGCCTGCTTGATGACACGCTGGAAAGCGTCCTCACCAACAGCGATGTTTGCAGACGCAGCAGTCTGGCGGTAGAGCTGTGATGTCGCGATACAGCCGTCGGCAATCTTGACATCGGGAAGACTGTATGTCTTCTTGCCCTTGTTCACCACAAAACGCAGGTACAGCTCAGCATCCTCCATTGCAGGAACGTAGTCGAATGTCATCCTTGTCTTGAACGAACCGCCGTTGTCATAAGAAATTACGCGGTCGTTGCCACGTACCTTCACGCCCTGGAATGTCACAGGCTCGGCAACAGCCTCGCCACCCTCGTACTTGAGGACAGGAGTTACGGTAAGGACAGACTTCTTGTTAAACACCTTTGCAGGGAACTTGCCGTCAACAGTAACGGGAACCTCACTGCCTACAACCTCCAACACGCCAGGAGTAACGGTAAAGTACTCCGACTTCATTGCGCCCATCTTTGAGCTACATGAGCTCAATGCGACAACAGCCGCACATGCGAGCAATAGTGATAATTTTTTCAACATTGATTATTAATTAACAGTTATTTTGCGATTGTGCTCTCAAATATTCTACAAAGTTAATCCTACTGGCGCAATTGTCAAAATCAAATAACACAGTAAAACGAAATATTTTATTTTTTTCACAAGATTAAAGGTGGTTCAGCCCATTCACATCTTGCGGTTGCGTGGATGGTGTTCGATAATCTCCTCGCGCAGGCGGGTAGAATCGATATGCGCATATATTTCAGTCGTTGCTATGCTCTCATGCCCGAGCATAGCCTGAATGACACGCAAGCCGGCACCGCCTTCAAGAAGATGAGTGGCAAAGGAGTGACGGAAGGTGTGCGGGCTGACATTCTTCTTGATGCCGGCATCAAGGACAAGCTGCTTTATGAAGTGAAAGACCATTATGCGCGAGAGAGGTTTCTTGAGTCTTTCGCTGATAAATACATAATCCTCGTAACCGGGTTTTATCGGTATCCTGTTCCTGTCGGCGAAGTACGCCTCAAGCTCGGCTACAGCACGCGATGAGATTGGTACAAGACGCTGTTTGTCGCCCTTACCCGTAACACGAATGAACTGTTCCTGAAGATAGAGGTCGGACATTTTCAGGGCACACAGTTCCGAGACTCGCAAGCCACAGCTGTAGAGCATCTCAATCATGGCGCGGTTGCGCTGCCCCTCTTTCTTCGAAAGGTCAATGGCATTTATCACATCATCAATCTCGTGCAGCGTAAGCACGTCGGGCAGATGCATTCCAATCTTGGGTGACTCGAGCAGTTCTGTCGGGTCCTTGTCGATAAAGCCGTCAAGCTTTAGGAAGCCGTAGAATGAGCGCAGCGAAGAGAGTATGCGGGCACGCGAACGGGCATGTATGCCGATATCGGTCAATGAAGCAAGAAAAGCAGCCAGGTCATCAATGGTGGCAGCAAGCAACTCCACACCGTTATCCTTCAGGAAGATAGAGAGTTTCTCCACATCGCCGAGGTAGGCCTCTACAGTATTCGGCTGAAGCGACTTCTCGAGTTTCAGATATACCCGGTAGCGCATAACGGGCGACTTCGCATTTATATCAATGTCCTTTGCCATATCTTTTTGTTATCGACCACGAAATTAGCAAAAAAAGCCGAACAGCAGAGGCGCAATAGGGATAACATTTTTGTCTGCTCGACAAAATGTTGTATCTTCGCAACCTGAAAGATTATAACTCCGTTATAAACGATGTGCATATGAGCCTGACAACACCGCTTGACCAATATATCGCCGACCACAGCAGCCCCGAGGGGGATTATCTCTACAGGCTGTTCAGGGCCACTCATGTGGAGATTCTTGCTCCGCAGATGGCATCGGGACACATTCAGGGCAGGCTGTTGAAGTTCATGGTCAAGATGATACGCCCAAGGAGGATTCTCGAGATAGGTACCTTTACCGGCTACTCGGCGCTCTGCATGGCCGAGGGGCTTGATGAGGGAGGCAAACTCTACACATTTGAGGTAGAGGATGAGCTTGAGGACTTCACACGCAGGTGGATTGAGGGGTCGGACTACGCCGATAAGATTGAATTCATCATCGGCAATGCACTTGAGATAGTACCGACGCTGGGCGAGAAGTTCGACATGGTGTTCATTGACGGCAACAAACGGGAGTATCTCGAGTACTACGAGCTGGCGATGAGCCATCTGAGCGAGGGCGGCTGGATACTCGCCGACAACACCCTGTGGGACGGCCATGTGATTGAGCCTGAAAGACAGGATGCACAGACCAACGGAGTAAGAGCCTTCAATGATTTCATCCGCAACGACAAAAGGGTAGAGGTGGTGATACTGCCCCTGCGCGACGGACTCACGATAATAAGAAAGAAATAACCCCAAACAATGCCTGACGCCCCTACCCGTTATGGCACCAGTAAGGGTAAACATATCCATTAATCTTAAAAACAGAACAATAACATATGGACAGTACAAGACAGAACAAGATTGCACGATTGATACAGAAAGAGCTCAGCGACATTCTGCTGCGCCTGGCGAAAGAGACACGCGGCATCATGGTATCAGTGAGCGTTGTACGCGTGAGCCCCGACCTTGGCATTGCCAAGGCATACCTGAGCGTCTTCCCCTCGGAGAAGGCAAACGAAGTAGTGAATCACCTGAACGAGAATATCAAGGCCATACGCTTCGAGCTCGGCAACAGAGTGCGCCACCAGCTCCGCATCATTCCCGAGATACGTTTCTACATCGATGACTCACTCGACTACATCGAGAATATCGACAAACTTCTGAGAGAGTAAAGGACCGATAGACAACACCATATCATGAACCTGTCGCTATACATTGCCAAGCGGTACCTCTTCTCGAAGAAGAGCCACCAGGTAATAAACATTATCTCAGGGGTAGCCATTGCGGGCATCGCATTGGCAACGGCAGCCATGATATGCACCTTGTCGGTATTCAACGGATTTCAGGGACTTGTGGCCGAACAGTTCACTGCCTTTGACCCTGATATAAGAATAATGGCAGACAAGGGAAAGAGTTTCATGAACGACAGCCCTGAAATGGAGGCCATTGCCAGACTCGAGGGCGTGGAGACTGTATCGTTCTGCATCGAGGACAAAGCACTCGTTGAATATGACGGCCGACAGGTTATCGCAACCATAAAGGGCGTAGACCAGCACTATGCAGAGCTGACGAACATAGGAGAGGCTCTGCGCGGCAGCGGTGAATTCATACTACAGGATGAACTGAACTCCTATGGCATACCAAGCGCCGAACTGATGAGCGAGCTCGGGTGCGGGATACATTTTACCGAGCCTCTTGAGGTATACTCGCCCACACGCGGACGAAAGGTTAACCTGACAATGCCCGCACGCAACTTCAAGAAGGAGTACCTGCACTCCTCGGGGCTGATATTCATCATAAACCAGCCAAAATACGCAAGGCACATCATCACTTCGGATGAGTTCGCCCGCAAGCTGTTCCGCCGCAGCGACAACGAGGTGACATCAATGGAGATTAAGGTAAAGGAGGGGAGTGATATCGCGGACATCCAACAGCAGATTGCACTGCTGTTGGGCGAGGGATACACCGTACAGGACCGCTACGAACAGCAGAACGATGTGTACAAGGTAATGCAGATAGAGAAACTCATCTCATATATATTCCTTACATTCATACTCCTTGTAGCATGCTTCAACATCGTGGGCTCGCTATCCATGCTCATCATCGAGAAACAGGACAACATGAATACTCTGCGCAGCATGGGTGCCGACAAGAAGACAGTCTCGAATATCTTCGTATACGAAGGCATCATAATATCGGCACTTGGAGCCCTTGCGGGAATTGTTGCAGGAATTGCACTATGCCTTGCGCAACAGCATTTCGGTATAATTTCAATGGGCGGGGATGGTGCATTTGTCGTTGACAGCTATCCTGTCGAGGTACACCTCAATGACATCATAACGACATTCTTCACAGTGCTTGCGGTGGGTATCGCTGCCGTGTGGTTACCGGTAAGAATACTGACAAGAAAACTTCTATAATTGAATGAGCGCCCCGCGGGGCGCTCATTCAATTATAGAAGAGTCACAGTCTTTACCTCGATTTGCTGATTGAGGAAAAGTGACGCCTGGTCACCGAACTTGCCGTCGGCCTCTGTGGTGCAGAACAGTGTCGTGCCGCCCTTGGTGCAGAGAGCCTCCATGTCGGGATGATTCTCAAGATACCTCTTCAGTGAACTTGCAACTGCAGTTCCCTGTGTAATCAGTTTGACACCCTCGGGAGTATACTTCCTTATCTTATCCAATAGAATGGGATAATGGGTACATCCCAGAATTATTGCATCAATCTCGGGGTCGCGCTCAAGCAGCCTGTCGACATGACGTTTTACAAAGTAGTCGGCACCATCGCTGGCATATTCGTTAGTCTCGACAAGCGGCACCCACATAGGGCACGCCTCGCCTGTGACCTCGATATCGGGGAACAGCTTGCGTATCTCCAACGGATAGGAGTGTGACTTAATTGTACCCTCTGTAGCCAACACACCCACATGGCGGCTCTTTGTCGCGTCGCCTATGCACTCCACCGTGGGGCGTATTATACCAAGAACACGTCGGTTGGGGTCGAGCAACGGGATATCGACCTGCTGTATCGTGCGGAGAGCCTTGGCTGATGCGGTGTTGCAGGCAAGGATTACCAACTGGCAACCCTGCTGGAAGAGATAACGCACCGCCTGACGCGTAAACTCATACACCACATCGAAGGAGCGTGTACCATAAGGAGTACGCGCATTGTCGCCAAGATAGATGTAATCGTACTGAGGCAACAGTTTCTGTATCTCATCATATATGGTAAGGCCGCCATAACCCGAGTCAAAGATTCCTATCGGGCCGGCACTCTTGGATAACTGCAGGAAATCGCTCATGGTGTTCCGGTTTTATTACTTTATTATTCTATGATATCTGTTGCGACCTTTACGCTGTCGACAGCCTCCTTATCAGTGGCAATGACAACTGTATCTGTCGCAACCTTTTGTGTTTCTGTGGCAACGCCTGTGACAATGTCAGTGGCAACGGCCTCAACGGCACTGTCCACACGCTTCTCCTCGGCACCAAGTTCATCGTTTGCATCCTCAGCGGCTTCATCCTCGGCACACTCGACAACAGGAGGAACTGTCTCCACTGTCGGGTTCAGCACCTCTTCAAGCACCAGTGGGGTAATCTCTTCGCCATACTTGGGATTGACATATCTATACATGAGCTCGTCACTGTTTATGGCATAGGCAAGATCCATTCTCTCGCACACCTTTGCCAGAGCGACGTCTACCCTCTCGTTGCATGGTGCCAAAAGCGAGTCCTTTGCCTGTGACAGCCACACCTTGAGACGGTCCCTGAAAAGCACACTATTGTCAACCATCTGCTGGAGTTCCTTCTGTCTCTTGCGGAGAATGGGCTCGGGGAAATCCTGCTGACCGTCAAGGAAAGCCACATATTTACGTGTCAACTCCTGCTCGTTACGCTCTATCTCGGCATTGCAGCGCTGCTTCAGCAGTTCGAACTCCTCTATGGCCAACAGATACTCGGGCACAGCCATGAGTACCTCTTTGTGGCTGTAGAAACCGAACTTACCCTGTGCCGACAGGAGCATGGGCAGGAACATCAATAATAACAGAATCTTTCGCATATCAATTAGAGCAATGGAGCACACGGCTCCTTCATCAAAAAAAAATAGAGGGGGAATTGCCTACTCCCCCACTATCATATTACGCCTGATTACTTTGCGGGAACTGCGTTAGCAGGGATACCCAACTTTGTACGTACCTTCATGGTAACATCCTCGCAGAGAGTCTTGCTTACATAAGGCATGCCACCGTTGAGGTCGAAGATACATGTATAGCCACCGTCACGGCCTACTGCATCGAGTGCGTCGCGGAGCTTTGTCTGGATGTTCATCATCTCCTCCTGCTCGGCCTTCGCAAGGTTTGCCTGTACCTCCTGACCATACTGCTGCAAGCGCTGCTCCATCTGAAGCAACTCCTCGTAGCGACGCTTGAGGATATTCTCGGGAACAGAATCCTTCTGCAACTTCTCAAACTCAGTACCCTTCTTCTCGAGCTCTGTACGCAAAGCATTGAAATCATCGGTATACATCTTCTCAAGGTCCTGAATCTTCTTCTGGGCCTTAGCAAACTCAGGCATTACCTGTACAATCTCTGTAGAGTTTACATAACCGAATTTCTGTGCAAGCAGGCTCATTGGAGCAAGCAGCATAATTACAATCAAAAATTTCTTCATTTTCTTAAAAATTTATATTAAACATTGATTATTCACACACCTATTTACTCGGAATAGCCGAGCTTTACAAGCACCTCACCGCTTATGTCAATCGCAGGAGAGGCATATATGATGCTCACTGCCGAAGCACGGTCAATGACCATTGAGTATTTCTTGGCCTCGCATATCTCCTTGACGGCATTGTATATCTCATCCTGAATAGGCGCCATCAGGCTCTCACGTTTCTTGTAGAACTCGCCCTGAGGACCGAAATACTGGCGTTTGAGCTCGCTTGCCTCTTTCTCCTTGGCAAGAATAGCCTCCTCGCGTTTCACGCGCTGTTCATCGGAGAGGAAAGCCGACTCGCTCTGATACTCCTTATACATATTCTCGGCCTCGGCCACAATCTCATCAATCTCACCCTGCCAGCGTTTCGACTGCTGGTTCAGCTGCTCGTTGGCACGCTCATAAGCCGGGATATTCTTCAGGATATATTCCATGTCCACAAGAGCATATTTCTGCGCCTGTGCACCTGCCACTGCAAAGCAGAAAAGCATAGCTGTCAATAGTAGTTTCTTCATAATAGTACGTTTTATCTGTTTAGAATTCCTGTCCGAGTATAAAGTGGAAATGACTGCCACTATACTGTGATGAACCGAACACCTTGTCAAAGCCATATGCCCAGTCAAGACCCACAAGACCAATCATCTGCAGGTAGATGCGGACACCCACACCGGCACTGCGCTTCAGGTCGAAGAGATTGAACTTCGAAGCGTCGTTCCAGGCATTACCGCCCTCAACGAATGCAAGACCGTAAATTGTGGTAGAGCTCTGCAGCATGAATGGGAAACGGAGCTCGAGACCCAGACGCGTGTAGGCATAACCCTCGTAACCGTATGGTGTGAGGCTGCCGTTCTCATAACCGCGCAGGGCAATCATGTCGGTCGCATAGTTGTATGAGTAACCGCTCATACCGTCACCGCCGACGTAGAATGTCTCGAACGGAGACTTCTTGTTCCTGTCATAGCTGCCCAGGATACCGAAGTCGGCACGTGTCATGAGCACAAGGTTATGCTTGCCCTCGGTAAGCGAGGTATATGTCTTGCTGCGGAACTTAATCTTGTAGTACTCAATCCACTTATGCTTCTCGCGGAGCTCATCCCTGTAAGACGGGGTATTCACGTTCTTGGCAAGGTTGGCATAATCCTTTCCGTCCCACAAAGAGTAAGGTGGTGTAGCCGATGCCGTGAGTGAGAATTCCGAGCCTTCGCGCGGGAACAGCGGGTTCATTATAGTGCTACGGCCGAGCGACAGGGTCAGGTTGATGTTATTACAGTTACCGTCGGTAATGAGGAAGTACTGCCAGTCCTTAAGCGAGTACAACTGGTAATTCAGTTCGGCCGACAGTGTAAAGTTATCATCAGGCCACTGCAGACGGCGTCCCCAGCCTACCGACACACCATACATCTTTATATACTTGTCGGGGTCATAGTATGATGACATGTTGTTATATCCATAGCCGTATCCGTTGTAGTTTCCGTATCCGTACAGATAGTTTGTATAGTTGTTGTAGAAGGCCGAGTTGTAGTAGCTGTCAGCGACATCGGTCTGTATTGACATGAATGCCGACACAGAGAATGAATTCGGACGCTTGCGGCCGAACCATGGGTCGAAGAATGAGACGCTGTACGACTGGTAGTAGCGGCCATTGGACTGGGCGCTTATGGTAAGTGTCTGTCCGTCGCCCTGAGGTATGATACCCCTGCGCAATGCCTTTTTCTTGAAGAGGTTACGCATTGAGAAGTTTGTAAACTTGAGCGATAGCTTACCAATGACACCGGTCTGTCCCCAACCGGCAGAGACCTCAATCTGGTCGCTGCTCTTTGTCTGCAGTTTCCAGTTCATGTCCACAGTTCCGTTCTCGGGGTTAGGTACGACACCCGGGTCAATTGACTCCGGGTCAAAGTGTCCCATGTTCGCAATCTGTCGGAACGAACGCTCAAGGGCGTCCATCGAGAAGAGGCTGCCGGGCAGTGTGTACAGCTCGCGGCGCACTACCTCTTCGTACAGGCGGTCGTTACCCGAGATTGACACGCGCCCTATTGATGCCTGTACGCCCTCTACCATACGCAGTTCCAGGTCGACAGAATCGTTTTCAATGCGTGCCTCGGTAGGTATCACATTGAAGAATACATAACCCTCGTTATAGTATACATTCTTTACAGCATCCTCATCGAAGAGAAGACGCTCCTCAAGACCTTTCTGATTATATACATCGCCCGGTTTCATGCGCAATACATAATCGAGATATGCAGTAGAGAATACACTGTTGCCCACCCACTTTATACTGCGGATGTAATACTTCGAGCCCTCCTCTATGCCAAGATAGATGTCGACACTCTTGTCATCGTACATAACGACACTATCCTTGACGATACGTGCATCGCGGTAACCGTTCTCGTAGTAGCGGTCGAGAATCTTCTCCTTATCCTCTTTATATTGCTCCTCGGTAAACTTCTTCGAGCGGAAGAGCGAGTGCCACAGGTTATCGAGACGTGTCTTCTCGCGTGTCTTCTTCATGGCATAGCGCACCTTGTTCTCGGGCAGCGCACTTGCACCTTCTATATATATACGGTGTACCTTGACCTTGTCTTTCTTGTCTATGTTCACATCGACGATTACACGGTTGTCACCTGTCACGTCAGGACGCTGGACCACATTCACCTCGGCATTCTTATAACCCTGATCATCGTAATAGTTCTTGATAATCTTAGTGGCGCGGTCAACAATATCCGGTGTAATCTGGTTACCCTTGATGATACCTATTTTCATCTGCAGGTCCTCCCTGTCCGACTTCTTGACACCGAGAATATTCAGCTGTGACACACGCGGACGCTGGTTGAGGCTTATACCTATATATATCTTGTCCCCGACAATACTGTCGGCTGTTATAACCACATCCTCGAAAAGACCATGCTTCCAGAAGCGCTTGATGGCATCGGTCACAGCATCGCCGGGCACAGTGATTACATCGCCGACCGAAAGACCGGAAATTCCGATAATTACCGCCGGCTCGATGTTGTCGACACCCGAGAGGTTTATTCCGCCAATGGTGTACTTAGGCGGATTGTTGGTGTATAATATAGTAGGTTTGTCTATCTTCTGCTGCGCAACGCCTGTAATGGCAATGAACATCAGCATTACCGACAGAAGAGCCTTTAGATGGAGAGAACTTCTCATTTTATATAGTTTTATCATCATTATCATCGTTTGTAACTTGCTCGCCCGTCAATCCATAGCGACGTTGACGGTGCTGGAACTCATAGACAGCCTTGCAAAGGTCCTCATTCGCAAAGTCAGGCCACAGCACTTCGGTAAAATAGAGTTCAGAGTAAGCAGCCTGCCACAGCAGGAAGTTGCTCAGGCGCACCTCGCGACCGGTACGGATGAGCAGGTCGGGGTCGGGCATGAAATTCGTTGAGAGTTCGTTGCTGATAACCTCCTCTGTTATATCCTCGGGCAATATTTCCCCGGCCTTTACCTTGCTGGCCAAAGAGCGTATGGCAGCAGTCATCTCCCACTTTGAGGAGTAGCTCAAAGCGAGCACCAGTGTCATGCGGTCGTTCTTTGCCGTACGAGCGATACAACCTTCAAGACGTTCACGCACCTCGGCCGGAAGTTTATCCATGTCGCCTATTATCCTGAAGGCGACATTGTTCTTCATGAAGGTATGCTCCTCAATAGACTCCATCAGCAATGACATCAGGGCCGCGACCTCGGCCACAGGACGATTCCAGTTCTCGGTAGAGAAGGTGTATAGCGTCAGATACTTCACTCCGAGCCTTACACAGTTCTCGACAAGAGCATGCACAGCCTCAGCTCCAGCCTTGTGTCCCATGGAGCGTTCCATGCCACGCTGCTGGGCCCAACGGCCGTTGCCATCCATTATTATCGCTATGTGCTGCGGTATGTTGTTCCTGTCTATCTTATCAACGTAGTTCATAGTCTTCAGTTATTGCATTTCCTGTATTTGGGCGAAAGATCATATGTTACCGACAGCGAAAGGAAAGAGTAGCTGTCCTTATTCTTGAACCCTTTGCTCTTTATGCCGTACGGGTCATTCAGTATTGGCGCCGTCTCCTTCGTGACATCAAGGTCATCACTCAATGTGAAACGGAACGAGAGTTCGCAACCAAGGTTAATACGTGGCGCTATCTTATATTTGACCCCCACCCCTACAGGCAGATTCATAGTAAACACATTATCGGCAGGTTCGGGGGCAAATGTAAGCCCTGCACCTGCAAAAATATACGGTGACAGACGATGCGTACGTTTGTAGCCCGAACCGTCGCCATAGGCAAGGAAATGACACTCTAACTGTGCGCCGAGGTCATACACGGTACGTGTAAAATCCACATCCCCGCCTGGGAAACGGTTGTCAAAGTCGGCCGTACTGCCCGAGATTCCCGCGATCGCAAGCGAGCCCTTGACCGCCATTCTCGGGTTTATGTTATAGCGTCCCACGATGCCACCCATCAGATTCATGTTCTTCATCGGCGAGCTATAATTGGCGTCGCCATAATAGCTGCTGCCGCCTATCATAACACCCACCTCGTAGCGATATTCAAGATTGTCCGCGCGCACGCTACCCGCCAGGCACACAATCAATGCACCCACGGCAACCACGCGCATAAACACTCTCCCCATCATCGCCCCTGAATCACTTATTGAAGCCCAAGCGGTTTATTATGCCTTTCCAGACACCGCCATTCTCCCCCGCCTTGATTATCCACATATAGTTCTTTGAGTCGACAGCCACCGCAAACGGCGCACTGCCGACAGCAAGTTCCTCAGGCAAACGCTGGTAGAAACTCTGTTTCTCCTTCCATACGATTCCGTTATCCTTTGAAACGTAGAACGAGCCAAACGCCCCGACCTCTGTTCCGCCGACATGACCCGCACCACCCAAGGCATAGAGATAGCCATCGTAGCGCACCACGGCAACCCCCTCCAATGCTGGACAAGGGTATGAGTTGTCGGCATTATCGTAGCAAACCCACTTATCCTCGCTTGAAAGCTTGCTCCACACACCCACGTTGCCATCCTTAGCCTCAGTAGTATAACCGACAAGCATATAGCGTATGATTCCCTTATTGTGATTCAACGGATAAGAGAGCACAGAGACGCCATAGAGAGGGAAATCAGCAGGTAAAGACCCTGTCACATTGAACGAGACACCGTCATTCGAGCAAAGCAGCCCCTGCTCGCCTGCAATCCAAAGTTCGCCGGCCTCATCGGACACACCTATTATTGCCACGGCGCCTGTTCCTGTCGCTGCCACGCTCCATGTTACCCCGTCCGCCGATGAATATACATCGCCCGCATAAACCGCATATAAATTCCCGCCAAAAACGGCCACCGTTTCCAATGCCTCTACAGGCAGACCGGTAATGGCGGTACAGCTCCATGACTCCGCATCATCCGAACCAGTCACCGCTACCACTGCAGCCCCGTTCGCATCTGTGCCGAACAGGAACATTTCATCCCCGCGCTCCAATGCACGGACAGGACAGACGTCCTCAACCGCACCATATTTTGTCCATACCATCATTTCGGGCTCAACCTGATGCACATTTATTGAGATAGTGTAATCCTTGTGATACTCCCCGTTGCCGGCATATACCCGGAACTTGCGAGGCGTAGAAAAGTCAATCGAATCATTCAACGTAAAATTGCTGTAGGTATCAGTACTGTCCACATATATGGCAGGAACGCCCTGTGCCGACATGCGAATCACCACCTTCGTGACATCGGTCGCATATGGCAAGGAGTCATTATTGTAGATTTCGCCTGTCGCCTGATTGATTGTAAAAGCGATAGTCTCCATAGAGACAGTCTTTACGACAACAGTATCCTTACCATCGGAAGTGAATGCAGGATATTCAGACCTTATGTCATCAATCCTGAACGATGTGATGAAAGCATAGGGTGACGGAGTGTACTCCTCTTCCTCGCTGCTGCCACATGACAACAGAGAGAATGCGGAAAGGAGCAATACGAAATATATTGACAAATTCTTTTTCATAGATTCGCATATTACATTCAACTTGCAAAATTAGCAACATTTTTCGGTTTACACACCTTTTCGCGCGTTATTTATAATATTTTAAAACTTAAAAGGGGTATTTAAAGGCAATTCACACAAATTCCGATGCCGGCCATAGGGGAACGGCAAGCCGACACCGGCGACCACGCCGATAAAAGGGAAAATCGCGCAGCCGATTGGGCTACGGATGCGGGCATGCAATCCGGCCTACCCGAAAAGATTGACATAAAGCGTTGAGATAATGGCAGACAACCATTTGTCAGAGCCCACAAAGACTATACTCTGTCAAAAAACGAGACGACATTGCCGCCGCATCTTTCCTCGGAGACTTTGACGGCATTGACAAGGCAGGGAGCGGCAACGCCCTCGGTAACGACAAGCGAAGGATTGGTCTCTACACGGGCGGAATCCCAGATGCCGGCATCGATGAACGACTGCAACGTAGCCGTGCCACCCTCTACAAGCAGGCTGTTAATCTTTCTCGAATGAAGCCAACCTGTTATCTGTTCCACTAGCGGCGCATCTTCACGAAGAGCAATTTGTTCAACATTTTTACCGAAGCAATTGTTGGGGTTCTCCGTAAAGACAACAGTCGGTTGCGAACCGTCAAACAGATGCAGTTCATGTGGCAACACCCCCTTGCGGTCAACAACCACACGCAACGGGGAACGGCCGCTCCAGAAGCGTACATCAAGCGAAGGGTTGTCAAGCAGCGCCGTACGTGTACCCACAAGAATAGCATCATGCGAAGCACGCAGCTTGTGCACCGCGATACGCGAGATATTATCAGAGACTTTCAATGCGCCTTGACCCGCACGCACATAGTCAATAAACCCGTCGGAACTCTGCGCCCACTTGAGCGTAATAAATGGGCGATGTTTCTGATGAAAAGCAAAAAAAGCGCCATTTAATCGGCGACTTTCTGTCCCGAGCAGCCCCACAGCCACATCTATTCCGGCAGACCTCATGCGTTCTATTCCCGAACCGTTGACCTGTGCATTGAAGTCGGTGGTAGCTATTACCACCCGCGCCATTCTGCAAGCTATTATCAAGTCGCAACATGGTGGGGTCTTGCCATAGTGCGAACAAGGTTCAAGTGTAACATATATTGTTGAACGTTCAAGCAGATGCCTGTCGCACTCCTTGACCGAGTTGACGGCATTTACCTCGGCATGCGGTTCACCGGCACGTATGTGATACCCTTCGCCGATTATCCTACCGTCACAGACAATAACCGCACCCACCATAGGATTGGGAGAAGTGCTGCCCATGCCGCAACGTGCGAGTTGCAGAGCACGCGACATATAAAGCTCATCAACGGAAGAAAACGCACTCATTTGTAAATTCTTTTTATCAAAATACAGTAATTTAAAGTGTCTGGACAGCACAAAGATACTAAAGTTTGACCACAAAAAAGAGTCTACGCCATTTATTCACAAAATCAGCTCTCTTATCAAGCGACAGACATATGCGCATTGTGTTGCCAGGAAGTTTTTAACCATTTATATCAAAAAAAACGAAGAAGCAGCCACCCGTACAGAAAAAATCAGTAATTTTATCCTCGCAGACAGGACGCAAGGCACAGATAGGCATTCAGCCATAACGCGGCCCGCCACGCATAATATAGTCAAGTCCAAAACCCCTATTGGACCACAGCAAACAGTTAAACGCCAACCACCGGTACAGTAAGCTCTATATGAAAAAGTTGTATGACGTTGTTGTTATACGTTCAATCGCAATTGTCATGGTTGTTGCATACCATGCCTACGGAATGATGTATTGGGACGGACATTTCCCCGATATGGCAGAGAGGTACAAGGATTTGTATTTTATAATCAATCAATATATACTTAATTTCCGTATGCCACTGTTCATGTTTATTTCAGGGTTCCTTTTTTCATTCCTGGAATCTGAAAGATGCAAATACCCGACATTCACGGCATTGGTAAAGAACAAGTTCAAGAGACTGATCATCCCTTACCTGATATTCACAACTATATACATGCTCACAACCGGAATGGGGTTTAATTTAAAGATTCTGTTATCGGGGTGGCTTGCCCATCTATGGTTTATCGCGACCTTGTTCTGGTGTTTCATATTCACACGGCTATCCGGCTTTTTTCCTTATAGCCACACTTTATGGTTCAAATGCACATTGACAGCCATCAGTTTCATCTTTTTATACCTGGACATACCCATGATAGGATTCTTGGGCATACAGGAACTACCTGAATGGTTCTTCTGGTTCTATCTTGGATATGTGATATCACCATATAGGGAGCAGCTGTTCATATATCTGAGCAAAAGGAAAATATGGTTACCTGCACTGACGGCAGTGTACTCCCTTGGGCTTGTATATATCGTAACCTTTACAGGAGACGAAGAAGAAAGTTCCTGGTTTATATACCCGTGGCAAGTTTCAATAGTACTGCTGGTTTGGTATATTACAAACTACGCCATAAAAAACAGTTCCAAGGCATGGTATGAGAATAGGATATTCAAGGAGTTGAACAGGACAAGCTACGGAATCTATGTATTACACTACTGGCTACAGGTCTTGATTGTCTCCCCAAGCGTAAAGCAGATATTACATCTGGATGAACTGGCGGCAAATCATGTCTATGTATTCCCGCTCATATTGTTCTTGACAACGCTTCTGATGTCGTATATCGGAGCAAGAATCTTATTAAAAACGGCTGTAGGGCGATTCCTTATAGGGTAATGCGGTACCTATCTCTTCTTCAGCGTAATATAGACCAATTCACTCGGGACGCAGAAACGGACCTTGCGGCGTGACGTACCGACACCATTTGTCGTAATGATTGTCGAGCCGTTGCTTGTCCTGTTGCGTCCACGAAGGAAACGGGTTCCGTAAATGGTATTTCTTACAGGAGTATAAAGTCCTAACAAGTTTACTTGACCGCCATGCGTATGCCCCGAGAGGACAAGATCAGCCGTTGAACGAGAGCGCTCGGCATAATCAGGGGTATGGCACAACAGAATCGTAAAAAGGGAATCGGGCACAGTCTCGGATGGTTGTACAGCAAGGGAATCATATCTGAAACTGTCATATATCCCGGCAATAAATATCGTATCATTATCGCGCAACAGAGGCACAACGGTGTCGGCAAGCAACACTATCCCGTACTCCTTCATCGAGTTCGCTATAAGTTCCTCGTTCCTGCGCTCGTGATTACCCAGTACCGCAAATATCCCGAACGGCGGCTCCACCGACGCCAATGATGAGAACAAGGCATCAATAGAGTCGTTATCAGTGACATAATCGCCACCCAGGAACAGCACATCCGGTGTAATATCCTCGAGCCGTCTTACCAGTTTCCCGAGCCTTTTTGCATTGAACAGACTGGGGTAATGCAAATCGGAAATAAAAGCGACCCTGAGCCCTTCGAACGAACAGGGCAATCTGTCGCTCTCGATGACATACTCCTTGATGCGCCCCACCCCGCTCCCCGACAAGGTCGCACAAGACGAAATCAGCAGCATTGCTGCTGCCGATAACATAATATACTTGAACGTGGGTATGCTACGTCGCATAATGTCAATCCTTCTCGATAAGTACAGTCGCATAGGCCGTTATGCCCTCCTTGCGTCCCTCGAAACCGAGTTTCTCGGTTGTCGTGGCCTTTATCGAGAGACAATCGGGGTCAATACCAAGAACGGCCGCCATGGTCTCCTGCATGGCAGGAATATGCGGGTTCAGTTTGGGCGCCTGGGCCGCTACGGTGGAGTCAATATTGCCGATTCTGTAGCCCTTCTCCTTTAGTAGTTCACCGGTACGGCGCAAAAGAATCTTGCTGTCAATGTTCAGGAACTCCGCCGATGTGTCGGGAAACTGATACCCGATATCACGCAGGTTCGCCGCACCCAAAAGCGCATCGCAGATTGCATGTATGAGGACATCGGCATCAGAGTGCCCCGCAAGACCATATTCATAGGGGATTTTCACACCGCCGATCCACAGGTCGCGGTTCTCCACGAATTTATGAACATCTATACCAAAGCCAACTCTAATCATATTGTCAACGTCTAAAAAGGTCCTTCAAACCATCCATATCAAACGAGAGCGAGAAACGCAATGTCTGGTCGAGCGGGTTGCTTTGCGCTGTCGAGATGAGGTAAGCAGCATCGAGCGAGAAGACACTCATGCGGAAACCTGCACCCAATGTAAAATACTTGCGGTTACCCTTGTACTCGTTCTCATAATGATATCCGCCACGTACTGAGAACTGCTGATTGTAGCAGTACTCGACACCTATACCGCCATAGATTTCCTTGAGTTCCTCACTGAAACCGCCCGGAGCATCACTGAAAGATTTGAAAATACCCGAGATTGGAGAGATGTCATTGTATCCTGTACTCTCGAGCCAAGTCTGGTACTCCGAATAGTATGAGTTATCGCCCTGCTCATAGCCATTCTCCTCAAGGAACTGGCTATACTTGGGACGTGTAGGCACCATGAGCTTGTTCAAGTCGGCACTGAACGAGATGGTATTATACTCATCGATAGGAATAAGCAGCGAAGCACCCAATCTCAGGTTTGTCGGGATGAACTCATTCGTGGCACCGTCATCATATGATATCTTGGTACCGATGTTCGATGCGTTCAGACCTATACCCAACATACATTCGCGGTTACCCAACATTATGTAGTTGTTGTAATAGAGCGCGATATCCGCAGCGAAAGCACTACCGGGAGACATATCCTCGGCATAGTTATACTGGAGGTCACTATGAATGTAACGCAGAGCGATAGCTGCCGAGAAGGTCTCGGAGAGCATACGCGAATAGGCCACATCGATAGCCATCTCATAGGGTTTTATGGTCATCTCATCCTCAACGAACACTTCGCCCAATGAGAAATAGGTAAGCGAACCGCTGACAGCCGAATAGTCGCCAATGCGGTAGTAGCCTACAAGATTTACAAGGTCGATATCGCTAACCAACTGGCGGAGCCATGGAGTGTATGACATCGAGACACCCGCACGTGCTATAGTGAACGGATATTTTGCCGGGTTCCAATACTGGGAATTGACATCGGCCTCTGTAGCCACACCCACATCGCCGAGCGAGCCCGCGCGAGCATCGGGGGCGATAGAAAGTGAAGTGACACCTGTGTATATCGGGTTGAACTGATCCTTTTGGGCAAAAAGCGGGATAGCCAGCACTGCCGCCGTCAGCATAACCAGAATTCTGTTCTTTATCATCTTATCAATAATAGTTTTACCGTTAATACGAAACTGCTCTTTATATAAACTTCCAAAGCGGTCATTTATTGTTTATGACCACAAATTTAATTGTACGTGTTGTAGACTCCGCACCATCAGACACTATATATGCCCTTGCCAGATATACACCTGTGGGCAGCGGCTGCCCGCCCTGTGCCGTACCGTCCCACTCGCAGCGCAACACAAGACTGTCGGCAAGTTCCCTGCTTGTCCTGCTCCAGAGCACCTGACCCTGGAAGTTGAAAATATCTATCCTTGCCTCGAGTTCGCTCTGCGGACGATTGTGGGTAAGTTCAAAGCATGCCGACGTGCCGTAGAGCACCGGCGAAGGATTGATTCTCAGCTGCACGAAGTCAGGGGCGAGTGACGGATTTACCACAAACGTGAGGTTTGCCGTCGTAGAGTTATTATAAAGATCCCACGCACGCAGGATTAGGGAGTGCTCACCCTCCTCTAGTTCATTGAGCGGCAACATGACAGTACCGCGCCTATAATCGCCCACTGCAGGCGTAAAGATATTGTTCAGGTTATAAGTATGCTTGGGACTGTTGTCGACAATGGCTATCATATCATGACCGATACCAGTACCGATAGTATTTATTCCGTTTTCATCGTATATTTCCGCCCAAAGGCAAGGAGTAGAATTGACCTCATCGCCGTCCACGAATGACGGAGTATTGAGATAGAGGCTTATTTCGGGGCCCTTGCCGTCATTGGACATATCCTGAGAAGTGCCACCGACAACAAAGTCATCGTACCGGCCTTGAGCCAATCGCACCATTGAGGAATCAACGGCAAACAGATTCAGCGCACCCTGTTCATTGCTGTAGCTTATATCCATCGGTACGGGAAGAGTAACCGAGAAACGGCCGCCCACAATAGAGTCGCTGCCCGAGAACAGAGTCTTCTTGAACGCCGTATACTTATAGCTGCCAAGCCCCGCGTTATCACGTGTATACACATCCTCGGCACTGTCGAACAGCGTAGAATAGAGCGTACCGTTGAAGTCGCTTGCCGGTTGCCCGTCAAAGCCCGTCACATGACCGCTGACTTTCAACAGACTGCCCGCAGAGACCATAGAAGATTCCCCTGCCCGGACTCCATTGAACTCATCAATAACGACCCGATACTCAGGAGTCTTCAAACGCAATGCAGGGTCGCCGAGCAGCACAAACTGCAGTTTATTGACACTGTAGTCGGAACCGGCCGTTATCACATTGCATTTGGCACGCCTTACGGCATCACCCACTGCTACTCTCTTGCCATTGACCGAAGATGCAAGAAGCTCCTTCATGAACGCCTTGTTTATTATCGAATTATAGCTCTGCAACACTGTACGCGTGGTAGTAAAGAGACCTATCGCCGCACCGTTCGGGTTGAGTATGGCATTCTCGGCAACAGAATTGTCGCCCAAATCAAAAGGACCGATATCACACGAGGCTGTCACCCAAAAAGGTACACGCGGAGAGTTTACGGCTGCCATGTCCGAAGCCTTCCAAACCATTTCGTGCGACATAAGGTTTGGACCTCCATGACCCGAATAATTGACAACCAGCGCACCCTTCTCAAGACGGTCGTATATAGCCTGTGTAACGACGGGATAACGTATTCCCGAGGCCGACGGCTCATATGGGAAATCATCCCAGAAAATCCTGTCAATAGAATATAACGGATAGTTCCGCTCCATTACAGCCGCAATACTGTCTGCATCCTTCATATGCTGGTTGGGCATCTTGGCATCGCCGTCATCGGCAAGGAGGGAAACCACGTTCTGCCATGCGCCCGCTGACTTATTATCTATGTAGGCCAGAATTTTCGCAACCACCCCATCTGCCTCACCCACGCTCTGCACCGGCAAGCGTCCTATGCCGATATCCACCTTGTCGCGATTGTGATTAGAGCCCTCTCCGTCATCGAGATAACCCATGTAATCCTCAAGCACATACGACTGAATGGCATCGACCGAGTTCACCGACTCGTAACAGAGCAAGTAATCCTCCTGCGAGCGGCCGGGGAAAGTAATAAGACGGTTATCGTACCAGGCATCGCCCATAAGCAGCAGATATTTCGGGGCATCATCGGCAGTCGCAGCACGGTCGTACAGCATTTTCATCAGACGGCGGTAAGCGGTAACATCGGGAGTACCCGAAGAGAACTCGTTATATACCTGCTGTGCCGTTACCACCTCAACGGTAATCCCGTCGGCACTCCTGTGCGCCTCGGCAAGACGCTCTGCGGCATCCATGAACTTGCCGTTCGAGGGTATGATTATTACCATATCCGTCTGCCCCATTGCATGCAGGTTCTGGTTAGGAACCTCGCCCATAACCCTTACCGAGGGGAATTTCCCTTTTATGTTGACAGCAACCATATTGCTATTCAGGCTTGCGGGGCCCACGACCGAGTAGACAGCACCCTCAAGGGTTCCGCCAAGTTCCTTTATTGACGAGGATGATGATACATCCCACACCCTTGTATCGGCACCGGCACCGACAACCTTGAAAAGAGCATTTCCCGTTTGGATGTTACCACGGAAGAGTGTCTGTGAGCCGTAGAGCGCAAGGGCGCGCTTGAAGTTCAGGGTTATATAATTCAGATGACCCGTAAGCGTGTTGTTTGTCACAGAGTGGGACAACTTGATGACGGGGTTATCGGCTAGGTCGCTGACACCGAAACGCCCCGTAACAATCTTGCCGACCTCACCCGAGACCGCACGTCCCACCAGCAGGGTTCCCACATTCTTGTCTCCGACCGAAACAGCCACACGCGACTGTTCTATGCCGTTTGTCGCAAAAGAGAGTTCCAATGAGGCATTGCCTTCCACCACACCTGTAACAGGTATCTTATAGCTGACCGAACGCCCGCGGGAATAGTCATAATCATCGACAAGTTCGCGGCCGTATGAACAGAGGCTCTTGGCATCATTCTCATGAATGGCATAATCGGTAAAGGTCGTGTACTCCTGCGATACAGTAGTCTGCAATGTCTCACGAGGGAACTCCATAGGAGCCTCCTCGCTCTCGGTAAGGAAATAACAGCCATACTCGGAATATACATTCTGCACCCGCACATAGTTAGCACCGTCATGCCTCCAACTGAGCACACCGTTGGCATAGAAGAGCACATAGCCCTCCTCGCGCCACAGAGGAACCTCGCAGAGGTCATCAACGAGTGTCTCAAGACCTTTCTCGGGCAGAATATGGCCGCCATAGCCGTAAAGACGCACCTTGGCAGGGTCCTTGAATCCCATTTTCCTGAGCTCGTTATGGGTAATCTTGTGGACACCATTCTCGCTTACCGAGACGCGCACCCACCTGCCGTCGGCAAGCAAGGAGCTTGACGCATAGCGCTCTGCTGCCGAACGCGTTGCTCTTGCAGCTCTTTGGGGAAGAGGCGTCCTGTCAACGACAAGCTTGTACGAATTAAGACGGTAATATGCTCCGTCACGCATTACCACCGGAATGAAGAAGATATCGAGCTGAGGCTGTTTCGCCTGCACACCCACATGGCACTCCACCGACGGATGCACGGGCAAGGAGGCATACTTGTCGGCGAGGGAGTAGCGCGCCACCTCCTCCGCTGTCATACGCTGATACTCGGGGTATTCCACATGCGCCGAATAGCAGTACGATGCATAGTCGGCAGGGAGCTCCACCACCGAGGTGCAGAGAGGCAACAGCGAGTCGCCCTTCTCCGAGGACCAGTTTACCTCCACGAACTGCGCCCGGGCAGAAAGCGGAAGCAACACACAAAACAGAAGAAGTATATTCTTTATTCTCATAGCATTATCTTACATGGAAATCAAGTACCTTATCCTCGCCGATGAAGCCCTTCAGGTGCGTACCGATAGATACAGGGCCACTACCTGCAGGTGTTCCCGTGAATATTAGGTCGCCAGTCTTGAGTGTACAAAAACGGCTGATATAAGCAATTATCTCATCGACCTTGAAGAGCATCTGCGCTGTTGTAGCACTCTGCACCACCTTGTCATCGATTGTCAGCGAGAAGGGCACATCATCGATATTATACTGTTCTACAGGGCGGAACTCGCCAAGCACAGCCGAGCCGTCGAACCCTTTACAGAGTTCCCATGGGGCACCCGCCTCAATGAATGCACGCTGCATGTCGCGGGCCGTAAAGTCTATGCCCACGGTTATGGCATCATAGTAACGGTAGGCAAAACGCTGCGGTATACTCTTGCCCAGTTTGTTGATTCGCACCACAATCTCGGCCTCATAATCAACGCGCCCCAACCAATCGGGCACATAGAAATGCTTGCCGTTCTTTATTATCGCCGAGTCGGGTTTCATGAATATCATCGGAACGGACGGTTTCTCCACCGTACCGTCAAATTCCAGGGCGTGTTCCGCATAGTTCTTTCCTACTGCAATTATCTTCATTTCAACAGCTTTTCATTTTCGCCGGAGAGCTCTTCAAGCCCGTCGAGGCGGTTAAACATAAGCGACAGATGTGCATAGAGCGATGTATTCTGCACCACGATGTTCTCGGGCACACGTATCCTCAACGGCGTAAAGTTCCAGATGGCCTTTATGCCCCACACCACCATTTTGTCGGCAACCTCCTGTGCCCTGTCAATGGGCACCGTGAGGACACCTATTTTCACATTGTATCGCTTTATCTTTGTTTCAAGGTCATTTATGTGATACACAGGGATACCCGCCACGCTGTGCCCCACGACACGCGGGCTTGCATCAAAGGCAGCAACAATCTCAAGGCCGAACTGCTTGAGACCCGAGTCATTCAGCAAAGCACTGCCAAGACGTCCCGCACCGAAGAGGAATGCCTTGTGTATTTTTGTAAAGCCAAGGAAGTCCTCAAGAACCTCAAGCAGATTGTCAATCTCGTAGCCCACGCGGGTGCGCCCCACTATGTTGACGCACGAAAGGTCCTTCGCTATCTGTGAAGCAACTATATTCGTCTCTTTCGACAGACGGGTCGATGAGACATACTGCTCGCCGCGTTGTTTGAGCAGACGGCACACCGACAGATACCAAGGCAGACGGCGCAGGGTAGGTTCGGGAACTTTCTCTATTTTTGTTATTGTAGCCATAGTTTCCGCGCGTGCTGACGCGCTATTATATAACGTAGCAAAATTACGGTTATTTTACGAAGGAATGAAATTTGTCGCAAAAATATTGTACCTTAGCGCTCAGGTACAGAAAAAGATAAAAGATGGCAACAAAGAAGAACGACTGGAAGGAGAGGCTTAACATTGTCTACTCGACCAACCCCGATTTTCAATATTCCACCGATGAAATGGAGGAAAACGAGACCTTGCCCAAGCAACAACAGAAGTTGAGGGTAAGCATTGAGAAGAACCACCGCGGTGGCAAGACGGTTACGATTGTAAGGAATTTCATCGGCACATCGGATGACATGAAGGAGCTTGGCAAGCTGCTCAAGACAAAGTGCGGCGTGGGTGGCAGTACAAAGGAGGGCGAGATACTAATCCAGGGCGACTTCAAGGAGAAAGTAATAGAAATCCTTAAAAAGGAGGGATACACGCAGACAAGGTAAAAGCTTGTGCAAACGAGCGCAATGCAAGCGTGCTTGCAATTGCACCGCGAGTGCAGCCAAGGTTCAAGCCCACACAGTGAGGTTAAAGCTTGTGCAAACGAGCGCAATGCAAGCGTTCTTGCAATTGCACAGCGAGTGCAGCCAAGGTTCAAGCCCACGCAGTGAGGTTAAAGCTTGTGCAAACGAGCGCAATGCAAGCGTGCTTGCAATTGCACAGCGAGTGCAGCCAAGGTTCAAGCCCACACAGTGAGGTTAAAGCTTGTGCAAACGAGCGCAATGCAAGCGTTCTTGCAATTGCACAGCGAGTGCTGCCAAGGTTCAAGCCCACGCAGTAAGGTTAAAGCTTGTGCAAACGAGCGCAATGCAAGCGTGCTTGCAATTGCACAGCGAGTGCAGCCGAAAACTCAACCGCCACATACTTGTCATATCGAGCGTATGCGAGATATCTCAATCATCGGTTGAGAAAGTAAAGATACAAACCTGTTTTTCGCATAAAATCAAATAACTTCCGATTGGTTTTATTATCTTCGCAGACAGAAATCTAACAAACCATTCAAATACAGATACTATGGCAAACAAATCAGAATTGCTGCTTGCAGCAGAACTTCTCAAAATCAAGGCTGTCAAGCTGCAGCCGGAGCAGCCCTTCACATGGGCTTCAGGTTGGAAATCTCCATTCTATTGTGACAACCGCAAGACATTGTCATTCCCCGCTCTCCGCACACGCGTGAAGTTGGGTCTTGCGAACCTCATTCTCGAGGAGTTCCCCGAGGCTGACACTGTTGCCGGTGTAGCTACAGGCGCCATCGCACAGGGTGCTCTCGTCGCCGAGGAACTTGGCAAACCTTTCGTATACGTACGTCCAAAGGCAAAGGACCACGGACTCGGCAACCAGATTGAAGGCGACATACAGCCAGGTGCAAAGGTTGTTGTGGTAGAGGACCTTGTATCTACAGGCCTCAGCAGCCTCAAGGCCGTTGACGCATTACGCGCTGCAGGTGTAGAGGTTGTGGGCATGGTAGCTTCATTCACATATGGTTTCGGCGTTGCTACAGAGGCATTCGCAAACGCGGGCGTAAGACTTGTAACACTTACCAATTACGAGGCCGTGCTCGAGGCAGCCAAGGAGACAGGATATATTACCGAGGAGGTTATGCCTACACTCCAGGAGTGGCGCGCTAACCCATCGGAGTGGAGAAACGACCTCAAGTAACCATTAAAAGCGAAAAGCGGAAAACGGAAAGCGGAAAGCGGAATTTTACTACACAAATTCTCGGTTTTCAGTTCTCCGCTCTCACCTTCCAGTTTCATAACAGCAGAATAAAATATGAGTCAATACGAAAGCAGTGTAAAGTGCATCCCTTTCCCACAGGAGAGGGTCTACTCAAAGATTCAGGACCTGAAGAACCTTGAGGCACTGAAGGATAAACTCCCCGCCGACAAGGTCAAGGAGTTCTCATGCAGCAGCGATGATGTCACAGTGAACGTACCGCCACTCGGCAACGTTACCATCAGAGTCGTTGAGCGCGAAGCCCCCAAGTGCGTTAAGTTCGAGGCGGTAGGTTCGCCGTTCCCCACGAACATGTGGATTCAGGTCATCCCCGACGGCGAAGAGGCATCAAAGCTCCGCGTAGTGGTAAAGACCGAGGTAAACTTCATGTTCCGCGCAATGGTCGAGAAACCTTTGAAGGATGGCATCGAGAAGATTGCCGAGGTGCTATCAATGATACAGTACTGAACAGATGGCAAAGAAACTTTGGGAGAAGAACACCGAGGTAAACCCTGAAATCGAACGCTTCACGGTAGGTCGGGACAGAGAGCTCGACCTGCTGTTGGCGCGTTACGACGTGTTGGGGTCGCTTGCCCACAGCACCATGCTCCAGAGCATAGGCATGCTCACCACCGATGAGATGAAGAGCCTCCACAATGAGCTGCGCAACATATACAGCACAATAGAGAAAGGCGACTTCATCATTGAGGAGGGCGTCGAAGACGTACACTCCCAGGTAGAGCTTATGCTTACCCGTACATTGGGTGACACGGGAAAGAAGATACACAGCGGACGTTCGCGCAACGACCAGGTGCTTGTGGACCTGAAGCTGTTCACACGTCACGAGCTGCAGTGCGTGTGCGAAGCCGTGAAAGAGCTTTTCGACTCACTTATCGCGCAGAGCGAGAGGCACAAGGACGTGCTCATGCCCGGGTACACCCATCTGCAGGTAGCCATGCCCTCCTCGTTCGGTCTGTGGTTCGGTGCATATGCCGAGAGCCTTGCCGATGACATGCTCTTTCTGCAGGCCGCATACAGGATGTGTAACCGCAACCCGTTGGGGTCGGCAGCCGGCTACGGCTCATCGTTCCCCCTCAACAGGCAGATGACAACCGAGCTGCTCGGCTTCGACAGCATGAACTACAACGTGGTCTATGCACAGATGGGGCGCGGCAAGTGCGAGAAGAACATAGCATTCGCCCTTGCATCCGTCGCCGGCACACTCGCCAAGCTCGCGTTCGACGCATGCATGTTCAACTCCCAGAATTTCGGCTTTGTAAGACTGCCCGCCGAGTGCACCACCGGAAGCAGCATCATGCCACACAAGAAGAACCCCGATGTCTTCGAGCTGCTGCGTGCGAAGTGCAATCGCCTGCAGGCATTGCCGAATGACATTCTGCTCATAATGAACAACCTGCCTGTAGGCTACTTCCGCGACCTGCAGATTATCAAGGAGCTGTTCCTGCCCGCATTCGAATCGCTGAAGGAGTGCATTGCCATGGCAACGTATATTGTACAGCGCATCGAGGTTAACAAGGATATCCTTGCCGACAGCCGTTACGATGCAATGTTCAGCGTCGAGGAGGTCAACCGCCTTGCCACAGAGGGGATGCCGTTCCGCGATGCATACAGGAAGGTAGGCCTTGACATCGAGGCCGGGAGCTTCACCCCCTGCAAGGAGATAAGGCACACTCACGAAGGCAGCATAGGCAACCTATGCAACAGGGAAATATGCGCACTCATGGAGAGCACATACTCGGGCATGGATTTCGGGAAAGCGAACAGAGCCGAGAAGGCACTCATCGGTAGATAAGCATTGACAATGCTAAATAAACATAACGCGACGGACAAGGGCAATAAAGCCAAAGCCGTTGCGTTTTTTCAAAAAAGGAAACGATGAAAAGAGCATTTTCCATACTTTTTCTGTTGACTGCATTCATACTCACTGGATGCGAGAGCGAGAGTCCCTACTCGGGTTATCGGGTAAGCTTCATTTTCGACTCCACCATACACCCCTACAACCAGGCAAAGAGCCCGGGACAGTTCATTTGCATACGAAAGGGAGCCAACCTGGGACAATACAGGCTGACCGATGCACTCGGCAACGAGACAAGAGTGAACATTCCGCAGATACAGTTGCAGCAGAGCCCCTTCTATTATGGGCTTGGCGGACTGGTCATCGGCACTCCCATGGCAATGGACGGCAATCTGTGGGCGTTTGACTGGGCATGTCCCAACTGCGAGAAGGCAAGCAGCAGACTCATCATCGACAGAACACTGGGACATGGCATATGCCCCACATGCGGTGTCAAGTTCGACCTCAACAGCGGCGGGATAGCCATTGAAGGCAAATCGCGTCCTATGTGGATATATAGGATTTTCGGCCCTGACAACGCCCTTCTGATACAAAATTGACAGACAAACAAGCAAATAAATTGCGACACAGTTTTGCAATCTCGCTCGTTTGTACTATCTTCGCACCGCAATTGTGCTGACAATTGCAGACATAAGGTTGCTCGAATGGTGGAATCGGTAGACACGAAGGACTTAAAATCCTTTGGCATTTAAACGCCGTGCGGGTTCAAGTCCCGCTTCGAGTACTTTCCTAGAGGGTGACCCAAAAGCAAAATGGGTCACCCTCGTTGTAGGGAGGTCTGTCATTTCCTCGTTCTTTTATTTGCGACCCGCACGGAATGAATTTCATCTATGCAACGTGCGACCTAACGCTAATGAACTCGCTGATAACAAAACCGTTTTGTTATTCCAATAACCATTTCCAACACGGAATTACCTCGATTGTTCCATACTGGTCGGCAAAGGCGGTTTCCTCGTCAAAGGTGAGTATTACGCGACGGTTGCAGGGATAGACATTCGGTAACTTGGTTAAGGCGCCCACTTCACGTTCCTTTGTCTGCTCATCGTTCAAGGAGTAGGCAACTTGTATGGCCAATTCTTCTTCAGGAACATAGAAATCGACTTCTATATTGGAGTTATAGAAATATACGCGCTCATTGTCCATATCGTGCCCGTATTTACGGAACAGGGATAGCGCTACTACATTTTCCAAAAGCGTCGTTTCTGCATTCTGTAATTGTAGCGACAGAAGCCCGTTGTCAATAAAATAATATTTGCACACACTCTCTTTCTCTGAAAATGCAGAAGCAATATTCCTAAGACGCAATAACAGCCAAGCATCCTCGGAGCAATTTACATAGGATGAAACGGTGGGCACGCTTATGCGACCGGCAATACTTGAAAGTATCTTCGACAATCGATTGTATGATATCGGTTGCTTTACACTCTCAGCCAGCTTTTTGGTCATTAGTTGCAACTGTTTGAGGTTGGATATGTTATTACGTTGCACAATGTCGCCAAGGTATATTTTTTGGTACACACTTGACAAATAATGCCTCTTTACAGGCAGATTAACCGATTCCGGCAATCCTCCCCACGTAATATATTCCTGATAGGCTCTCATAAACTGTGCCTTGGTCTCTGTTGCAGTTAATGCCTGTTCGTCATATGCCACATTTGTATGATTCAGGAATTCTTTGAAGCTCAGTGGATAAACTTCAACAGGCAAATATCTGCCACCCAATTCAGACATAATCTCGCGAGAGAGCATCTTTGCATTGCTTCCGGTAATAAAGACGCAGTATTTCTTATCGGCAAGGTTACGGGCAAATTTCTCCCATCCTTCAATGTTTTGTATCTCGTCGAGAAAGAGCATTGGGCGTTTCCCATACATTTCCTGATGACATTCAAGTATTAAGTTGAAGTCCTCTTTGGTAAACCCATCAAGTCTTGTGTCCTCAAAATCCAAATACAGCATATCTTCCCAGCCATACCCTGCATTGAGCATCATATGCATTTTTTGAAATAGGAGGAAAGATTTACCCGAGCGTCTTACCCCTACAAATACTTGCAAGGGAAAAGAATCCAGGTCAAAGTCGCGATAAAGGATATTGTATTTTTCAACATCCTTTTGATTGTCAAGCATCACCTGTTTTAATACACTTCTTGATATCGGCATACTTATATCTATTAAATGACATTTTATAAAACACCGCAAATATATAAACTATCACTTAACATGCCAAAATAATTCTGCGTATTCTTTGATAATTGGAAATTTAATGTCTTGGGAGTAAATTGGTTTTGTTTCAAGAATTCTGTTTTTCTCCTCCGCTTACAACTCCTTCAAACCCTTATATGTGTAATAATCAACAACGTAACAGAAACAAAGCCAAACAAACACAAGAAATAGAGAAAAACAACACAGTATTAACAATAAAAACAGATTTAAAAATAAATCAGGTTCCCTTGTAAAAAAAACAAAAATTATTACATTTGCACATTAGTACTCTATTGTATATTAATACAATAGCCACTAACCGATTAACAAAATGCAACACAAAACAACGTTTTGCATTGCACCATGACACGCATTTTATATTAATTAACTCTATTTATTAACCTAAACCAACTATTATGAGAAAGTTTACACTTTTCTTGTCGTTTGTGTTTGCATTTTTGACAGCAAGCGCGCAGGAGGTAACTGTCACAAGCTTGGACCAACTGAGCAATGACAAGACCTACTTCATTGAGAGCGCACGTTGTTTCTTGATGTACAACACAACAGCGAATGCTGATGGTATCTCTACCAGCACAGCAACGAACCTTGGTACATCTACAGTCGCAAAAGACTGGACAGATGCAAACCAACAGTTCAAGATTGAGAACATTGACGGCAGCTACTACCTTTACAGCGTAGGCGCAGCCAAGTATGTAACAAGCAACGGTGGTTTTTCCGACACAGCAACCGACGCATTGGGTTTGACACCGGCTTCTGATGCTACCTACAATTGGAAGCTTACTATCGGTGGCAATGGAATGAACTCTCAGGAAGCAGGCCAAATGGCTTCCGGCATTGTAGTAAACAGCTGGACAACAGAGGACCCGGGTAACCGTTACAAGATTATCGACGCTGAGGCATCGACAGTTGTAGTTATTGACTACCCTAACGAATTCAGCGAGTTCGACCAGAACAAATGCTACACAGTAACAACAACAAGCCGCGGCGGCTGGGCTGTTTCAAACAATGCATTCTGCTCTACAAACGATGCCGGCTTAGGTACAGCATCGAATCCTGCTGATGCAAACCAGCAGTTTGCAGTATTGAGCAACGATGGCGAGAACTACTACCTTTACAGCGTGGGTGCAAAGAAATTTGTAAAATCGGACAAGTCACTCATTGCCGGCAGAGGCGAGGCTATTGAACTTGCCGATGCATCTTCTGTAGGTGAATGCCGTGTACGCGTAAACTTCAAGGGATACACCGACAAATACATCAACCTTGGCGGTGGCAAGCAGATGATTATTGACGGTTGGAGCGATGTTGACGCAGGTAACGCCGTTGCATTCATCGAGGCCGGCGACTTTGACCCGACAGAAGCTCTTGAAATGCTTAATAACGTTGCAACCATAACATACCAGTTCAAGTACGAAGGTAATGTTGTTGCAACACAGGAGGTAGTTGCTGTTCCCGGTGAGGCATACCCCGACTATACACTCTCTGCGCCTTACGGTGTAACCGGTGCTGCAAAGCCCGAAGGTACAGTAAGCGGCGACGAGACTGTTACCATTGAACTCACTATCACCAAGGCGCTCCCATTCGAGGCGGTTGCTGAGGGAGAGCCCACAAAGTGGTACTATGCACAGATTCACGGAAACAACCTCTCTTACATGACAAACCCCGGCGTTGGTGCAGAGATGCCTTGGAAGATTAACGGCGAACTTATCACAGCTATTGATGAGGCTAATGCCGACAACTATACTTGGGGCTTTGTAGGTAACCTTTGGACAGGTTTCAAGATGGTAAGCAAGGCCGGTGGCGCAATCAAGTCAACAGGTAAAGGCAACGTTACAATCGTTGAGAATATTGAGGATGCTACTCCATTCATAGCCATGACTCCAGCCACAAGCAACAACGCTGCAGCAGAAGTCGGTTTCTGCCTGCTTAACGCAGAGGCCGGTCAGTACATCAATGCACAGAATGTTGGTGTTAACCACTGGACAAGCAATGACGCCGGTTCTACAATCGTTGTTACCGAGCGCGAAATCACCGTTGAACCGGAGCCAGAGGCTTTGGCTGTAGTTTCACAGACTCCGGCTGCTGACGAGGTGGTTGAGAGCTTCAACTCTATCACTATCGAGTTCAACAAGGCTATCGAGTTCATCCAGGCTGCCGGTGGTACAGGTGGCACTGATGGTACAGGTGGTACAGGTGGCACAGGTGGCACAGGCGGTACTGGTGGCACAGGTGGTACAGGTGGCACAGGTGGTACAGGTGGCACAAGCGGTCCTGCACAGTTCATCAAGTTGATGGATGCTAACGGTGGCGTGGCGGCTAATGCATGGGTAAGCGCTGCTACCATCGACGGCAACAAGGTGACATTCGTATTCGAGATGAATGCAACTATATCAAAGACCGGCAATTACTCATTCGC
>JAFXGX010000048.1 GCA_017536695.1 Bacteroidaceae bacterium
AGTGACCTTCGCATACAAAAAGTGACTCTTGTTCTCCATCTTCGCGTTGGCATGCCATGAGCGGGATACCGAATATATCCTCCGACTCCTCATCATAATACTTTTCAAATACGCCATTGATAAGGTTGTAACCGATATTATCTTCAGACATTACTGATACGTAACGGAATGTTGTATCGGAAGTTTCAAAGCCGGTTACAGACATATTCTGTCCATTAACCTCTAAAACAAGAAGGTCCGAAGGATATTCAAGATATGTATCAGAGCTGGAATTTTCATTCACACAAGTCACATGCTCACCATTGAGAGCCTTGAGTTCAACAATGAATTTCTGTAACTTATCCTGGTCTACGACCTGAGCATAGGCATTCGTGGCAAGCAAGAGTGCCATTATTATATATATCGTCTTTTTCATAATACCATTCTATATATATGTTTCAGAATCCGATTTCCATTCCGTTCTCACCAAGAGTCTTGAATGAATCGTAAGAAAGCCCGGCAATGAATACAACAGATAATTCATCGCCCTCATCATTTATCACAAGCGTGTTCCCCGAATCTCCGTATATTGCGGTCATCGTTCCATCCTCCCTGTTCAGCGCCATAAGCTTCATACCCATTACACTCTCCTCTTCTTGCAGGAATATGTCCATGGCCTGTGAAAGCTGTTTGTATCCCTCAGGACCTGTAGCCGTAAATTGTCGCATGCTTCTTATTGATGTCAACGGCAAGGGGATATCATTCAACTCACCATCTGCCCCCAGCATTTTGAACATCTGTCTGAACATGCTTGACGAGATATATGCGTAATCAATCTCGTCGGACTTTATTTTTGCCACTTTCTTTATATACATTTCGGCCTCGCTTTTTCCATCATTTTGCGGTATATGCCCTGTGGCAAAGGCAGAACCGGCAAAAAGCACAAGTGCAAACAATGTTGTTAAAATATACCGTTTCATAATTCAATTATTGAATGTTTATTTTTATCATATTTTTATACGGAGCAACAGCCTTGTTCAAGTTGTTCTCCATTTTGCGTGTATTTTTGTGTGTTGTATTTACTACAAGCATCATATTTTCAAATGCGCCCTTGAAACACTCCATTGCATCCTCGGGATTGTCGAAAGTATCCTCCTCGGCAAACTCGGCAACAACAGTTTGCTGCTTTTCATGCGACTGAACATTCTCATCCATAAATATATAACCCACAGCCAACAGAGCAACAGCTGCCGCACCATGCCACACAAGTCGAGGAATCTTAAAAATGCGTCTTTTTGCCCCACCGGCATCACGCTCATCGGATACATCAGGCACCTCAACCTCGGCAAGAGTGTCAAGCATCGCCTCAAGACGCGCCTCGGCACCTGAGGGCAACACGGCCTCACGCTCCTCGCCGCAAAGTGCGATGATAGCCTCCTTATCCTTACGGAGTTCGGCAGGAACATCATGCTCGCGCAGGTAGCAGCATAGTTCGCGCTCCTCCTCAACAGACAGCTCGGCATTGAAGAACCGCTCTATCATTATGTCCAGTTTCTCTTTTTCCATAATCAAACTCCTTTATAGGTTATCGTAAAACTCTCTGAATCTTTTTCTTACCCTTGATACAATTACCCTGATATTGGCTTGCGTAAGCCCGGTAACACCCTCAATCTCCTCGAAGCTACAGCCGTTCATCCTCATCTGCATCACGCGGCTGTAGTGTTGAGGGAGGCCGGCAAGGAATTTCTCCAGGCACTCATCGGCCTCGCGCCGTTCAATCTCAGGCGGCGAACTTCCGGGCACATCATCGGCAGACATCTCCCCCACCTCATCATGGCTCCTTATCACTCTCCAGCGGTCTATACATATATTCTTCAATAATGTGCGGCAATAAGCCTCGGGAGCCACGATATCTTTCAGTTCATCCTTCCTCTCCCACAACTTGAGATATAGATTCTGCACAGCATCCTCTGCCTCAAAGCTGTCGCAAAGCATTCTGAACGCCTCGCGATAGAGCATCTTCTGCAACGGTAAGAACCGCCTTTTGAATTCTGTGTGTGTCATTTATCTCAATGTTTGCGTAAACTGCGAACATAGCCTGCACTCGCTGTGAAAAACATTAAAGCAAGCTTGATGTTTCTCGCTCGTTTGTTGCTATATTTGTGGGTCTCGGAAATGTCCGTTTTTAATCCTTTCCACCTATAAGACGGAGAATATGCGGATTTGTTACAACGTGGAACAAAAAAATTAAATAAAAAAGGAATCTGATAACGAAAATCTTATGGGCAACACTGACAATAGCCCTGAAGAAGAGAAGGCTATTAAAAAGAAGAAAGAGGATGACTCAAATGTCATCCTCAACATGTTGGTGGTGAATAAAAAAGCAAAGTTCAAGGCTTGTGCAAGTGAGCTAAACATAAAGTTTACTTTAATGTTTTACAGCGAACGAAGCCAAGGCTCGCCGCAGGCAGTGCGCTTGTGCAGGTTTCAAAAGCACCAAACTTACACGGGTCTGAATTTACATCAAGCATATTGCCGTTGCGGTCGCTACTGCTACACTTGTCTTTGCATCTAAGTACCGCATTTGTAATCGGGCATCTTGTTGGTAGTAGAAAGTTCTACCAACTTATCTTTGTTAATTTTTCTCAGAATTCAGCGTGTTAGATTACAGCATACAAGCCCAACCGAACTTTCGTGCAATTTCTTTTAGCAGGTTGCGGTCGCGTACAGGGATAATCACCTCCACTGTTTCGTTCTCATTGCTACGAGATGCAATGTTGGCCGTATCAAGGTCATACTGTGTCTGCATATTCATCAACACATCAGCAGGAACGCCAAGAACTTTCTCGATAGCAACAGCAACACTCAACGATACAGAACGCTTGCCATTGATTGTCTCGCTCAAGACAGATGCCTTGATTCCAGACTCTGCGGCCAACTGCTTCTGCGTCATCTTTCTCTCTTTCAACTCATCCTTTATCATTTCTCCGGGGTGAGTGGCTACAAACGGTGTCAAACTTTCCTTATTCATAATGTTTCGATATTTCAAATAATAAAGCGTTAACTACTATACCTTCTTCGTCGGGAGAACTGTTGAACAGCAAGCGATACTGTCTGTTTATCCATACGGCATCAACACCGTTCAAGTCTCCCTTTTTCTTCTCATAATGAAGTGATTTAATAAAACTAGTTTTATTAAATCACTTCATTATCTAATTGGGGACATATTCCCCAAACCCCTTGCCGCAGGCGCCCGGTCTTCTATGCGACGGGCAGCCCTTATATAGTTCACAACCTTACATATTGCTTTACGACATCCTTTGCCAATTTACGGTAGCGGCTGTCCGTTGTTGTGCCACTTACATATAGTTCCTCTAATGAAACATCTTCAAATACTATATTCATTGTAATAACAATTCTATTAGCAATACTATTGCAAATATAATAAGGATTTTTGAACAATTCGCAAATTTGCTAATTTTTTTCTACATATACACTTCTATTCCGTTTATCTTGAATATACAAACACCGCGCACGTTCGTAATGCCCGGCTATCGAGCTGTTTAATACGGCGAGTGCCTTTGAAGGAATCGTACCGCTATGGCATTGCATTTTCTACGCGCGCGTATAAAACAATTACTATACTCCATAACGTGCATTGCCTTGCAACTCCTCTTCAATGCGCATCAGTCGATTATACTTGGCAGTGCGGTCGCTGCGGCTCATTGAACCGGTCTTTATCTGCCCGGCATTTACAGCCACGGCAATATCTGCAATTGTAGTATCTTCGGTCTCGCCTGAACGATGGCTTATGATGGCGGTGTAGCCATTACTGCGTGCCAGTTCAATGGTATCGAGAGTCTCGGTAAGTGTTCCAATCTGGTTAACCTTGACAAGTACGCTATTGGCACAATTCCGTTCTATGCCTTTGCCAAGGTACTTGACGTTGGTTACAAAAAGGTCATCACCAACAAGTTGGCAACGGCTGCCGATACGCTCGGTAAGCATACTCCACCCCTCCCAATCATTCTCGCCCATGCCGTCCTCGATTGAATCGATTGGATATCTTCCGATGAGATGTTCAAGATAGTCGACCTGCTCCCTGGATGTACGCTTATGCCCTTGGGGACCTTCAAAAAGCGTATAGTCGTACACCCCGTCGCGATGGTATTCCGATGCCGCGCAGTCAAGAGCCAATGTGATGTCAGTTCCCGGGGTATAGCCGGCTGTCTTTATAGCATGAACCAATATATCCAAAGCCTCTTCCGCCCCTTTGAGTCCCGGAGCAAAACCACCCTCGTCGCCGACTCCTGTACTATAACCGTCCTTCTTCAGCACGCTCTTGAGTGCGCTGAAAACCTCCGCACCCATCTGCACGGCATGACGTATGCTGCCGGCACCTATAGGGCGTATCATAAACTCCTGGAATGCAACAGGTGCGTCAGAGTGACGTCCTCCATTGAGCAGGTTCATCATGGGAACAGGCAGCACGTGGGCGTTGACACCGCCGATATAACGATACAGAGGCATACCGCATGCCTTTGCCGCAGCGCGCGCAATAGCCAATGACACTCCCAATATGGCATTTGCCCCAAGAGTGCTTTTGGTTGGTGTGCCGTCAAGTTCAATCATCTTGAGGTCCAAACCCCGTTGGTCATATACATTACATCCGCGCAACACTGGTGCTATGCGTTCGCCTATGTTGGCTACTGCTTTTGACACCCCCTTGCCATTATAGCGGGATTTGTCGCCGTCACGCAACTCCAATGCCTCGTTTTCACCGGTAGACGCACCCGACGGTACAGATGCACGTCCTACCACACCATTCTCCAGTACAACTTCGGCCTCGACAGTGGGGTTTCCACGAGAGTCTAAAATTTCTCTCCCTTTAATCTCTGATATCTTCATAATTATAGTCTTTTAACGTAAGTTTGATATAAAATTAGTACTGTAATCTAGCGTATTTGTTGAGTTTACGTTCTTTTTACAATCTAATACTGAAATACAAACGCTTGGAAAGAAAGTTTGTTGTACTGACACTATAAAAAAGAAACTTACTTCTTCAGCAAAGAGTTTATTTGCAGCAGCAAGCCTTCTCCTGAGGATGGCGATTGGGCATCCGTGGTTACCAGCCGGCCCTCCTTGTCATACAATATATATGTGGGATATGCAGTCACATTCCATAATTCATTGAGCAGCAGCTGCTGTTCCATTGGCAGGTTGTAGTGATATACATTGTCGCCTGTTATGTTGTTCTCTTTGATTACATTCTTCCACGATACTTCATCGGAACTGTAGGCAAAATAGAGAAATACCACATCCTTGCCTTTCAGTGCCTCCTTTATTGCAGGGGCGTGTTTCATCTCTTCCCTGCACGGTCCGCACCAGGTGCCCCATACATCAATGTATATTACCTTGCCTTTATGCGGAGCAAGAATAGCATTCAACAGCGAATCGGTCTC
>JAFXGX010000049.1 GCA_017536695.1 Bacteroidaceae bacterium
GACACTGCGTGGGCAACGTCTGTCGTCGGTGTTGAATGTTGCCGGGCTTGCAATTGCCATTGCTGTCGCATATACGATGCTTGTGCAGGTGAACTACGATTTCAGCTACAATCGTGGTATAAAGGATGCCGGACGGCTTTTCAGAGTGGAGCATAAGTTCATTCAGGATTTTGATTGGACTTATATACTTACGACTCCGTTGGCCAGGATTATGGTAACGGACAACCCTACTGTCGAAGGTTATCATTTCGGGCACTTGCAGAACCGTGATGTCGACCACACTTTCGAGAAGTTCCCCGACGAGCCTATTGTCCTTGCCGGTACCGAGCTTTCCGACGGAAGCATCACGGCATTGGGCATTGAACTTGTAGAGGGCGATTTTGAGCCTGTGCTCAAACGCAGCGCAATGGCATTCAGCCGTTCGGTGGCACAGAAATATGGCCTGGAGATAGGTGACCGCGTGTGTTGGGGTGGCACATACAACGCAGAAGTCTCACTCACTGTGGGTGCCATATTCGAGGACCTGCCGCAGAACAGTGACATTGCAGGGCTTGAGGCTTTCTATGGGCCGTACTACGACAAGATGGAAAGCAATGAATGGAGCAATTGGAACGACCCCCTGTATGTGCGCCTGAGAAGCGAGGATGACACGGAGGCTTTCCTTCAGCATGCATCGGCACAGATCATGTTGCTTGAGGATAATGAACGTTTTAAAGAAAAGACAATCGATGAACTGAAGAAAAACATACGTCTGACTCCGTTCACCGAGACTTATTTCACTACCGACATGGAGCGTTTTGACCTTAAAGTGGGTAACCGCACAACAACATTCACTATGCTTACATTGGCTGTGGTGACACTGCTCATTGCTTTCATAAACTTCTTCAATTTCTTTGTGGCACTCATTCCCAAACGCATACGCAACATCAACACGCAGAAGATTCTGGGTGCGCACGGCATCTCATTGCGTATAGGAGTATTCTTTGAGGCGGCAGGCCTGTTGGCAATAGCCATGCTTGTATCGTTGCTGTTGGTGAATATGGTGGAGAAGAGCGCCTTCAGGGAACTGCTGTCGGTATCGTTGTTTGCTCCTGAGAATATGTGGGTTGCAATAGGTGTTGCTTTGGCAACGCTGCTGATGGCGTTGCTCACAGCTGCCTATCCTGCGTGGTACCTCACATCTTTTGCTCCGGCATTTGTGCTCAAGGGCAGTTTCGGTTCAACAGCCAAAGGTCAGGCTCTGCGTAACATACTCATCGGTATGCAGTTCGTGCTGTCGTTCCTTTTCATCATCGTAGCAATATTCATTGCCGTACAGAACAGCTTCATGAAGAATCATGATATGGGATTCGACAGGGATTGTATTCTTGAGTACAAGGTTTACAATGTGTATCCTGAAAACTACATTGACCAAGAGCAACGTGAGACACTGCGCAATGCTCTGTTGACTTCTCCTTTCGTCGAGGCGGTTACCTTCTGCAGCCATGACATTGTAGGTGACAGGAAGGACGGCTGGGGACGCGAATGGTCACGTTCCGAGGAGGGAATAAACTTCAGGGTTCTTCCTGTTGAACCGGGGTTCATGGAGACAATGGGAATAGCTGTCCCTGATGGCGTCGGGTCTGATGGCGATGCAAGTGTGTTTGTCTTTAACAATGCTGCAAGGAAAAAGTACGGGATGGAACTTGGCGACAAGATAAACCACAATGGAAAATGGTACGATGTGGTAGGTTTCTGCAGTGACTTCAATGAACGCAGCATGCAGCACGCCGTTGAACCGTTTGCGTTCTTTGTAAATCCCCAAGAGAAGATGCCTGTCTGTTATATAAGGATAAAGAAGGGTAGTGACCTGGCTGTCGTACAGCAGCAGATAAGGGATATTACCGAGAAACTGGGACGCAACGAGAGTGTAGAGTATGCGATACCTGTGTTGCTTGACGAGATAATCCAGAAGGGCTTCTACGAAAAGGAGGATAACCAGCAGTCCATAATAGTCGCAGTGTCTGTCTTTTCCATTATAATCTCTCTGTTGGGAGTGTTCGGGCTTGTCTTCTTTGAGACTGAATACAGGCAGAAGGAGATTGCCTTGCGACGTGTGAACGGTGCACTGGTGGGGAGTATACTGTGGCTCTTCAATAGCCGCTTCCTGAAAGTGCTGCTTGTATGCTTTGTGATTGCTGTTCCCGTTGCCACATACCTTGTGATAGGGTGGCTTCAGGAGTTCGCCTATAAGACTCCGCTGCATCTGTGGGTGTATGTGCTTGCGTTTGTGATAGTGGCACTGCTCACTATGGCAATTGTCATGGCAAGTGCCTGGCGCACTGTCAACCGTAACCCCATTGAGGTGCTGAATAAAGGACAATAATAAGCTGTTTGAAATAACCTTAAAATATGATATTATGAAACTGAAAACTGAAAATCTTGAAAAAGTGTTCCGTACGGACTTGGTGGAGACTGTGGCACTCAACGGTGTATCGATTGATGTCAATGATGGTGAGTTCGTGGCGGTGATGGGCCCGTCGGGTTGCGGAAAATCGACTCTGCTAAATATTCTTGGACTGTTGGATAACCCTACGTCAGGCAGTTACAGGATAGATGGGGTGGAGGTGGCCCAGCTGAAGGAAAGGGAGCGTACACTTTACCGTCGTGGCAAGATAGGCTTTATCTTCCAGTCGTTCAACCTCATCGAGGAGATGACGGTGGAGGAGAACATCGCGTTGCCGCTTACCTATCTTGATTACTCGTCGGCCGAGCGCAAGAAACTTGTTGAAGAAGTGATGATAAGCCTCAATATAGCACACCGTGCCAAACATTTCCCTAACCAGCTCTCGGGCGGACAGCAGCAGCGTGTGGCAATTGCACGTGCGGTGGTTACAAAGCCGGGGCTTATACTTGCCGATGAGCCTACCGGTAACCTCGACTCAAAGAACGGCCGTGATGTGATGACCACACTCAAGGCACTCAATGATGCCGGTACAACCATTGTCATGGTTACCCACTCGCAGAAGGATGCACAGTATGCCAACAGGGTAATTAACCTGTTCGACGGTCTTGTTGTGGATTCTCTCAAGGATAAGATGTAAGAAACTAAAAGCCGGTTGGTGGTTCTCCAGCTCAGGGATACGTTGCATACGATGCTGCTGGCCTTCATTTGCAAGGTGCTTTAAACGTGGAAACAAAATATTAATTAAAATGCATCATCGTGTATGTGGCGTATCCCGATTTTTATTGATGTGAGGATGGTTTGATTTTACTGCTTTTTGAGATTTTTTCGGGCAAAGCCCTCAACAACACGTCTCCTCCTTGCAGTCGTCGAAATGACAAAACAACGTTTTGTTATCGGTGAGTTCATTAGTGTAACAATGAACGAACCAATGCTCTTTTGTTTTGTTATCGACGAGTTTTGCAGCAACAGGTCAAACGCAGCA
>JAFXGX010000050.1 GCA_017536695.1 Bacteroidaceae bacterium
ATCTACTATACTTCGATTAAGCAGCAAGAGCGTAGTTATTGTTGCCAGATAAATTCTTGCGGGCTCAGATTATAGTGCGAACCAACGAGGCACTGCGTGCTTACATACCTTTTCTACCCGCTGTCAAATCCAGATAGCCCCGGTATATTCCGAGTGCGAAGTTACTCCCTTTTTTCCGTTTATGCAATTGATTTTACTTTTTTTACGGATTGTCTCAGGTGGGGCTCGCTTATTTGCGCATGTTTCAACCAGAATTTCCCGAAAAGCATTACCTTTGTGCATACGACAATCCCCGGCATATGACACACATTGAAATATGGCTTTTGGCGTTTGCGCTTGCAATGGACTGCTTTGCTGTTTCCATGGCGAGCGGCATCATCTTTAGGAGGGTTATGCCCAGACAGATGATTGCCATGGTACTGCTCTTCGGTTTCTTTCAGGCATTGAACCCATTGCTCGGATGGCTCGGAACCGAGATGTTCCGTTCGCTCATCGAGAGCATCGACCATTGGGTGGCATTCTCCGTACTATGCTTTCTGGGCGGGCGCATGGTTCTTGACTCGTTCAAGGAGGAGGAGAAGAAGAGCTTCAATCCCCGTAGGATGAAAGTCATATTCACTCTGGCTATCGCGACAAGCATCGACGCGCTGGCTGTCGGCATATCATTCTCATGTACGGGCTACACCTCTTTCGCGTCGCTTCTCTATCCGTTGGTGGCCATTGGCGTGGTATCATCGGTCATGACTGCAATAGGGCTTTATATCGGTGTCAGGTTCGGGAAGGCATTTGCCGAACGTCTGCGTGCCGAACTGTGGGGCGGTCTTATACTCATTGCTATTGGAATCAAGGTGCTCATTGAGCACATAGCCTGAAGATTTGGTAAAATAAGAAATAAGAAATAAGAAAGGAGAAAGAAAAAAGGAGAAGAAAACTTTCACCTTTCACTTTTCACAACCGCCGACTTCTTCACAATATACTGCCTCAAGATTTCTGCGCAGTTCCCCTTCGTTGTCGATTACCTTGCGGAACTCTTCCAGCCGCGCAGCATTGGGCGACTCGGGAATCCACAGCCTGAGGTAGCCGCCCCTGCCGTATTTCTCCTTTATGTGTGCCACTGCACGTGCTATGTGTTCCTCTTTCGTTAGCATGGGGTAGTGCGACAGGCCGTACTGAACCGTGCGGGTGATGATTGTATCGGGCTCTATTATACGGTCGGCCTCGGCAATAATCTTGCCGTATATGGTGCGTGGCTCGCGGGTGTTCGATGCGCGGTGGTCTTCCACAGCATCGGCAATGCTCTCTATTTGCTCCGGCGTAAAGAACTGCCTCAGCCTCTCATCCTCGCGTACAATGCGTGCCGATACTGTGTGGTGCGTGGCGCGTCCTTCGCACAGTCCCAGGTCATGATATGCCGCAATGGTGTATACCATTGCCACGTCCACCTCATAGAACCTTGTCAGTTGCAGACTTTGTGACATTACCATGAAGGCATGTCTGCGGTCGTGCGCCTTGTCAAAATTCTCATAACGAGGCATTATTTCATCTTCAATGAAGTTTATCAGTCCGGATGTAAGGTTGTTCTTGCTCATTCTGGTGTATTAAAAAGGAACTGTGTCAAAATGCAATTCTGGACACAGTTCCTTTATGTTAGTCAATAGTGATGCACCACCCTGTGGTGTGGTTGTGCTTATCTTGCGTAGTTGATTGCACGTGTCTCGCGGATGACGGTAATCTTTACCTGACCGGGGTAGGTCATCTCATCCTGAATCTTCTTTGCAATCTCGCCCGAGAGCAGTTCTGTCTGCTTATCATCTATCTTGTCGGCGCCGACAATCACGCGCAGTTCGCGGCCTGCTTGAATGGCGTAGGTCTTTGTTACGCCCGGGTATGACATTGCCAGCTGCTCAAGGTCATGCAGACGCTTGATGTATGCCTCGACAATCTCGCGGCGTGCACCGGGGCGTGCACCTGAGATAGCGTCGCACACCTGTACAATGGGGGCAATGAGACTTGTCATCTCCACCTCATCGTGGTGCGCACCTATGGCATTGCAGATATCGGGTTTCTCCTTGTACTTCTCGGCTATCTTCATGCCATACTCTGCATGTGGCAACTCGGTCTCCTCATCGGGTACCTTGCCTATGTCATGGAGCAGTCCGGCACGCTTTGCCTTCTTGGGGTTCAATCCGAGCTCGGCAGCCATCACTGCACACAGGTTGGCTGTCTCGCGTGCATGCTGCAACAGGTTCTGACCATATGATGAACGGTACTTCATCTTACCGATTATGCGTATGAGTTCGGGGTGCATGCCATGTATACCAAGGTCGATGGTAGTGCGCTTTCCTGTCTCTATAATCTCCTCTTCAATCTGCTTCTTTACCTTAGCGACTACCTCCTCGATACGTGCAGGGTGGATACGTCCGTCGGCAACAAGCTGGTGCAGTGCAAGGCGGGCAATCTCGCGACGTACAGGGTCGAATGCGCTAAGCACGATAGCCTCAGGAGTGTCATCAACGACAATCTCAACTCCAGTGGCAGCCTCAAGAGCACGGATGTTACGTCCTTCACGACCGATGATACGTCCCTTCATCTCATCGTTGTCGATGTGGAACACAGTTACCGAGTTCTCGATTGCTGTCTCGGTGGCGACACGCTGGATAGTCTGTATGACAATCTTCTTTGCCTCCTTGTTGGCAGTCATCTTGGCGTCATCTATGATGTCGTTGATGTATGATGCAGCCTGTGATTTGGCCTCCTCCTTGAGTGACTCCACCAGGCGTTCTCTTGCCTCATCTGCCGACAGACCGCTGATAGCCTCGAGCTTCTCGCGCTCCTGTGCATGCAGCTTGTCAAGTTCCTCCTGCTTGCGCTCTACCACGCCTTTCTGAGCCTCTACGTTCTCCTTCATGGCCTCAAGCTCGTTCTTGCGGCGCTGAAGGTCCTCGTTACGCTGGTTCAGCTGTACCTCGCGCTGCTTGAGGTGGTGTTCGGCCTGCTGAATCTTGTTGTTGCGCTGAGAAATTTCCTTCTCCAGCTCGGCTTTCTTGTTGAGGAACTTCTCCTTGACCTCAAGTAGCTTGTTCTTCTTTATTACCTCGGCCTCCTTGTGCGCGTCATCTATAATACGCTGATGCTTGGCCTTCAGACCGAACTTGTTTATCAAATATTGGCTGATGAAACCTATCAGGGCTCCTGCTGCCAATCCGATGATTAATGCTGTAATGAAATCCATAAGTTATAAGTTAAAATATATAATAAAACGCACCGCTGCATCATGTGCCATGCACGGGTAGTGCCGGCTGTCTGAATGCTGCAATGCGTGAAACTGCGATTTGTAAAGGGCAGGGAATTACTTCTTTGCCAATGCTCCGTCAATGAGGCGCGCAAGCTCATTTACCTTGTGTAGTACTTCGGCTGAGCCGACCTCATCGTTATGTGTAACCAGGTCAAATGCTATGTCAAGGGCAACCATGGTCATTACTCTGACTCCTCCTTCGCCCATGAACAGGTCTTTATATGTTGACAGCTTGACGTTGACAATCTGAGCCGCCTTGCGGTAATATGGTTCCTCGCTGGCCTTTATGGTAAGCGGGTACGACGTGCCGTCTATAATAAGGTTAATTCCCAACTCTCTATCTTCCATATGCATGGTCTCTACTGTTTAATGTCATTTCTTGAGCGACTCGATGCAACGGTCGATTTCACGCACCAGCCTCGATATCCTCTCCTTGGTCCCGTCGATGCCTTCGGCGGTAAGGGATATTATCTTGGCCTGTTTAAGGTCATTGTAACTCTTCTCGATAGCCGAACAGCGTTGTTGCAGTTCCTTGAGTGTATTCTCCTTCTCCTCAAGGATGCGTGACAACTCCCGGTTGGCCTCCTCCAACTGCTTGTGCTCATACACAAGGCGGTGGAGCTTCTCCTCAAAAGTAGCCATTACAATTCTATCCTTCTCGGTCATGTTACAATAATCTTTTCACAAATATTGCAATATATTCGTGATTTCTCGCAAATGTAGAAGATTTTTCGCGAAAGTAAAAGAAAAAGCGCATTTTTTTGTAATCAAATGCGCTTTATCATTTTGTGCAGAGTCAACCAACAAGTGCTTTTGTCATTTTTTCTATGTTGACAGTGAGTGGAACTTTATGGCATACTACGGGATGGCGTGTTGATGAATGCTAGTGTATGTATATCCCGGTGAGTCGGGCTGCATATATTTCAGCATTTCTCTTTGAGTAGTTCCTTGAATTCCTCTTTTGTGGCATCCGTAAGTCCGACGCACCATGCTGTGAATTCGCCGATGTTCAGGTTGTTGATATTATAGTCAACCCTGTGCATGACGTCATCAGGGTATAGCCTTCTTGCCAGTTCTTCCACCTCTTTTGGCTTCTGAAAAGTCTCATAAAGGTCCTCGGCGCCAAAACAGTGAAGAATTTCATTGCGCACCTTGCCTTGAAATACTGATATCTCATTGCATCCGGTAGTGATGTCGTGTTTAGCCTTGACATTGTTGAAAGTACTTTGGGGAGAATCTTATGTTCCTTGGATTTTCTCTAAAGAAAAACACTAAGTCCATAAGTATATTCTCCCCAAGACACTACCTACCACGTGAAGAGTCAAGTTCCGTACATTACGTACTTACTTGATTTACATCCGAAGCTGTGTAGTTGAAAGCATTTATGCTTGACTCCTATTCATGGAAATTTCTTGCGATAAATGCGGGTGATACCCTTAACACTGTCAATGACTGCCTATTGTCATCGCGGTCACCAAGCCTCTGACTTGTTGCCCCGGTTCTTACTCGGATATAGTTTTGCAATTTATTCTTGGCTGCATCGGAGCAAGAGCTTGTCGACTCGATATAAATGATGTTCATTTCGTTCAAATCCACACCTCTCCTGTCCTGTAAACGGGCCATGTTGAACAGATATCCTGAATCTACATACAACCTGTTCAGTTTTTCATCCGTCATAAGCTCTTCCAGGTTATGGGACTCGATATCAATTTCCTGAAGACTGTCATCCATCAGCCTTTCGAACTTCTCAAAAAGCTCTGTGTCAAATTCGTTTCCTGTCAATTCTCGCTCGAAAGAAGAGAAATCTGCTTCTTTGATACCGAAGAAGACAACGACATCAAAGTTGTCCTTAATGAAATCAATGTCAACTTTTTCGTAATGTTTTCCTCTTCTGTCTTCATCGGCCATGCAGTTGTTCCATGGATTGAAGATATCGAAAGTACCGTCATCGTGGACCGCTTTCAGCGCATAGGCATGATTCTCTACCATATATGGGTCTCTGTTTGAGAAATTCTTGTCAGAGCCACTTGCTGAATACAGTGTAATGGGCAATTTCTCTTTAAGAACATGGTTTTTCATCATGCCCAGCAACTTCTGCCTGTCTGTAACATTTTTAGTTATACAATAGAAGGCGCTCTTACCTGTAACTGCATAGCTGTATTCAACCATTCGAACACTTTCCTTGCCATCTCCACTGGCTCCTTCGATGCCGTCATATCCGTTATTGTTGACTTTCGCCCATGCCTTCTCGACGGCCATTACCCATGGATCATATGTTCCTTCTGTCGACTCGTTTGATTTTCCGATACCGGCATAAATAGGATGACCACTCCTGTTCCAGAATTTATTGTCGATGTCGACATTGATTCTATTGCCTATCTGATCATAGAATTTGACACGGAAGAAACGGTTATCTGTTCCTAAAGGCTCAATCATACCTTTTTGTCCAATAATGTACTCTGGGTTCATCTTGGCTATGGATGCCAAAGTGGCCATGAAGTAGCAGTCGCCACATGCACCCTGATTGACATCGTCCATTTCAACACCGCTCACGCCTGGAAGGACAGATTCTTTCTCTAGGGCCGAATATTGATAGCCTTTATCTGCGTCGTTCTCCTTGCACGGAATCACTTCGTTCTCGATTGCTGAGGCGTTGAAGTCCTCTTGCGGCTTGAATTCAGGAGCAAATCTCAAGGTTTCAAGACGTACTTTCTTTCTTTTATAGTCGTCGAAGGTCTCAGAGAGTGGCAAAGACTCAGAATTGCAGAAACAGAAAGGTATCGTTCTGCTTCCCTCTTCCGGACCGAACAACAGGCGTCTTGCATTCTCATCCCTCAACTCTATCGTATTTGAATCAGATGGGAACTGCTCTGCCTGGGTCATATCCGCAATCTTGTAATTTACAAGACATCTGAACAGTAGTTTCCTGAATCCCTTAAGGTCTTCCTCCTTCTGTCTGACAAATGTCAAAAGCTCTGTCATGGTCTTGAGTCCATGGAAAAGCAGCATAAGATGGTAGCGGGTATCAATTACGCGTTTCATCTGCTCCATACATTCTCTCATAAGGCGCTTTTTCTCCTCCTTGGCTCTTTTACGCTTCTCTTCAAACTCCTTACGCTGGCGAATGACGTTCCACAGGGTGCATACTCCGTAGATTATTCCTACGCAAAAGATCACTGTGAATAATGTCCAGGCAAGATCATTGAATTGACATAGATCCTTTATCCAGCGATAATAGACAAAGATCCAAAGTGACGAAATGAGGATACCCGATACGACAGATATGGTTGCACAGCTTCTTGCCGTAAGTTTTCTTACAGTATCGGCGTCATACCAGTTTTCCAATTGGAACGTAAGGAGCCTGATCTTCTTCTCGCAGTTGTTGATTTCTTTATCAATCTTGTCAAAGCGTGATTTTGCTACAGAAGGAGTTCCATCCTCACCCTCGCTGTAAAAATCTTTGATTTCTGTTTCCTGCTCGTCGAGTCTCTTCTTCAATCTATCCTCCTCATTACTGAGTGATTCTCTGATCTTAAGCAGATTTGTGTCTCCTGCAGACATTTCAAGATCCTTGAGGTATTCGCTGTTGCCGGAATCCAGATACTGCAGGAATGCAATGCCGGCATCAATGTTCGAGCGGTGAGCTTTTACGTCTTCTGGGGTGAGTATCTGGGACAGGGTGGTATAATTCTGGGAATCCCTTTTGTCAAGGAAATCTTGCAGATTCTGGTTGATCTTGTCTTTGAATTTTTGGGTATGATCTTTCCTGTTCTGTGATATCACGTTGTTCACCTCATCAAGAACGGTCCTTTTATGCACAACTACACGGTCCTGCAGGTCTTTCAGGAATTCGTCAGTGATGATTTCCTGATGATCCTGTCCTGTTGAAATACGTGTACAGTATCCTTCCACGACATTCTCGGTATCCTTCATTTGCCACTTTTGCTTGCGGGCAAGCTCATCAATGAAAACCAGATGATTGTCTGTTGCATTAACAAGATACTCATTGTCTGTATCGGAACTCTTCAAAAGCAGATTCTGGGTCTTCTCTGTAACGAATGTCGCTTCAAGAGGGACGCGGCACTGCTGAAGAAATACAGATGAAGAGGTATCCAGACGCTTGTCCATCTCGGCTTTTTCATCTTTATACGGAAGGATATTTTCCTTCAGATAGGTTTCAAAGTGGTTGTCCGAAATGTTCAGGAGGTGCTGTATAGTCTTGTAATAGTAGAAGTAGCGGACTGTATTATCACGCTTTTCATCATCGAAAAAGAGACTGGAGTCGCCGAAAATATTATAGACGGGGCTGAAATCAGAATGCATCTGCAACAATGACAGGCTTCTTCTATGGTTGTTGATTATACAGGCCAAGCGTGCGATGGCATGCGCGCGTTTAGTCGCATCAATGGGCATGGCACCAGTGTGATCATACTTGTCCAGCAACCAGGTGTATATGCCAATTGCGTTATTCCTAAGACATGGCATTGCGTCCTCATACTGTCTGATGGACAGACCACCTTCCTCTATGATATTCAGCATCATGTGTACCTCATAACGCTGCTGATTAAAATTGATTTTGTCTTCCTGCATGCTAGCCAAGCACGATGCAACCTTTTGGACACTCTCCAACTTATTCTTTATGACAATATAAAATATATGCTTGTCAACTACCTGCCCGACACTGCTCTGACGCATTGCTTCATCCCTAAAATTAATTAAAGCGCTGAGTTTAAACTCCTCAGACTCGAAATGCTTATAATTCAAGTGTGACAAATGCGGGATAGTCAAAGACTCTTTGCTGATTATATTGTCTAAATCAATTACATATCCAATATTCATGGTAATTTATTGTTTGTTAGACAAACAAGACGGCAGGATTCCCTGCCGCCTTGTCATTAGGGTTATTTGTTAATTCAAGGATTTACCAGCAGTGTTTTCCTGATAAGCTCTCTCAGCCTCAGCAAGGAGACCCAAGGAATCAGTACATACAATCTTTCCAAACTGGTCAAGCGATATATTGGTTGCAGCAGAATTAAGTCGAGCAAATCTCTTCGTCAGAGCTGCCACCTCAGACTGTATAGTCAGGCGCTCTCTTTCGTCCATGCTGCTTCTCATTTTGCCACGGCCATCCCAAAGCAACTCATCATTCACCCAATGCTTTATCTTAATTATAGTACCGTTCTTGTCTGCGTCCATGAGCTTCATTACTTGCTCATATATGTCAGAGTACAATGCCTGGTCCTTAACAAAGGCTCTGTGACATGCATCAAGATTTGATGATCTCTGCTTGCGGACTGCAAAATAATCAAGGTATCCTGAATTTCCTGCAACCTGATTTGTTTTACACAAATAACCATGAGACGGCTTAACCTGGATTCTCCTATCAACGCTGGCAATCAAACCGAAAAGCCAACCATACGCCCATGCAATATCCGCCTTTTCGTCAGTAGTATCAGGGAATAGCAAATCAATATCTTCAAGTCTCTTGTCCGAGAATGAATATGTATTGTCTTTCTTGGCCTTGTAATCATCCTTCCATACTTCGGCCTCCCTCATCTTGAATCCGGGAATAGCAGTCTCCTGGAGAATGAAAATTATACGGTCTGGGTCTCCTACGTTGATGAATTGATAGTTATGGCCACTTGGCAGATATGCCCTATAGCCATTCCGCATATCCAATAGGTGGTCATTAGTGTCATTAACACCTACCACGCACTGCAACTCAACCGGTTGATAAGTATTGCCACGGAATTCAAGATATTGCCATAGTGAATCAAACAATGTTTCTACCTGGCCAAACAAAGCAAGATGCGGATAGCTTTCTGCATCATGGTCGTCCTTAATGTCTGAAGCGACACCGAAGCAATAAACGAACAATTGGTCAAGAGATATCGCCTCACTCTGAATCCTCTTAATCAATTCATTGTCATCCAATAGATTAAAAAGGAATGCACGCATATCGGCTACCAATTTTTTGTCTATGATAGGTCTCTCAGAAAGCAGTTTCTGAACATAGTTGTCCAAACTATCTTTTCCCTGCTCACTCAATTTAAAGGCCGCACCCTGATGGCTCTCGAAATACTCCTTGAAGTATGCATCAACGAATATTGTTTCGTTTCTAGCCGACTTAGAATAAGAATATTCCAAGAACTCATTCTCGACACAACTTTTCAGAGCATCATAAGTTCGCTGTACATCAATCGCAGTACCTGAAATCTCTACGGCAGTTCTGCTACCCTTCTCTACGACTTCTTCATTGTAGAATGATTCTACAATCTTTATCAGGTCTGTATAGATGTTGATGGCCTCTTGCTTTCTTGCAATCTCCAATTTTATACGCATCAGTGTATCAGTTGACTCATTTCCAATGTTATCAACCAATCTAGCATAAGATTTCATTGCATCCTTCTGCTCGGTTTCCTTGTTGCCCCAAACCCAAAATCCTTTGCTGGTATTTTCTGCAATATTTGCCTTGATCTTTTTGAGCTTTGCCTCAATATCCTTTTCCGTCTGGTTGTGACGTACAATTTCATCTTCCAGTCCGGCCTTCATTGCATTGAATGCACTCTTCAAACGTTTTGCCAGATCAGGGAATTGACCAAAGCCTTTTTCTGCCTGATACTTGGCCAATAGCTCTTCCAAAGCCTTCAAAATTGACTTCTTGCTTGGCGCAAATGCTTTTATTTGCTCGTTAGCTGCAGCAATAATCTTGTTCAAGAACTTATCTTTGTTTGTCTCAATCTGGTTTGCTGCATCTTTACCGGTTGGTACAGCACCCATGGGTATTGAAAACTTGGCGTCATTGAGTAAATAAATGGCATCGGTCAGTTCGTTCAATTGAGCGCGTGTATCCTCCATATCCTCGCCCTGGTTCATGACGCCTTCATTCAATTTGTTGCTTGAAATGAAATTGTCGGCAATTCTGTCTACATCAAGATTCTCAGACTTGAAACCGCTCAAAACCTCGCGAAGTTGTCTGTTAAGAAGGTATTTTACTAGGTTCTGACGGTCAAAGCGAATTTCGCTATATCCCAAACCGCTATACAACTGTTTCTTTCCTTCAACTTTGTGGAGACGATGGGTTGAATTTGAATAACAAGAATTCAGTGCCTGGCCATCGGCAGCAATAGATGCGGCGATAAAAGATGCGACATATCCTGCAGCTTCGGCAAAACTATGTGAATTTCCCTTTTTGGTCTTCTCGTCAATAAGATAGACATTAGAGTATCTAACAGATTTGTAACCTTGATACTGGCCGTAGGTGTTCAGGTCGTTTTCCTTTTCAATACATCCGTCAGGATATGTCTTATCATCGTTAAGTCCCAGCAAATAATCCAATTCAGAAAGGGCTACATATGTATTAATCTTGACATTCGGAGTGTTTGGCTTAGTACTGAAGAATGAAGGCATAAAGAACATACCGAGTATTGTGTCGGTTGGAGTTTGTGCTACGCGAGGAACTACATCGATACCGGCATGTTGCAACATGCGCGAGATATCCAAGAATGCACTACTTCCTGTACCACCTGCAAGAGATGCAATAACGTATACTGTAATACCGTTATTGGCAAGGGTATAACCGTTTGTCTGTTCATGCTGTGCCAACTGTGCATTTCTCAAGTTGGTAACAGTATTGGCCAATACATTCATGATGCTTGATGCATTGTAAAGGAAATGTGCACGACCCATTACACGATAACCGTTTGCTCCGATAGCATTTGCCAAGCCATAAATCTGTTGCAACTTGTCAAAATTCAAGTTTGCGCAATTCTGCTCTGATTTCAGGACCTCAATAGAGGGGCGGGCAATTTTCTTGAACTCCTCGTTGGAGATGTTATACTTCTTTGTACTGCAGTTCTCTCCATTGAAGTAGTACTCAAAAGCCGTGTCCTGATATTCATTGTCATCAGTATCAAAAGACAGGAACTTTACCAAAGGTGGAATCTCGCCATAACGTCTGAACAGACGTTTCTTAATATCTCTGATAACGCTTTGGCCTGTACCACCAAGACCAACAATCAGGGTTTTAGAAATTTCTTTTGCCATAACTATTTATGTTTTATTATTTATTTATAACAGGTTAATATCAGCAATAGCGGATAATTATCTCTTTGTTGTTAATATCTGTAACTCCACGCAGTTCCTCGTCAGGGAGAAGAATTGCGCCTCTGGATACAAACATGCCATCGCGCTCAATTGCGAAATTCTGTATTGACTTGATGCAAGGACCCTGGAAACGACCGAATCTTTTCTTGACAAATACAACATCACCGTCAATCTCTATTCCCAATTTTGCCAATTCTTCTTTAACGGATACGCGGCTCTTGCCTTTCAAGTATACTTCCTCGCGTCCCAACTGTAGCAAACCATTTGGGAACTTTGCAGTAACTTTCAGTACAATAATCACAATCATCGCCAAAACCAAAACAATGATAGCGGGAACGAGCAGAACCTGCCAGATTGGAGGTGGGGGAGGCAACAGATAATTGATGCTCAAATCAAGGTTTAGTCGTTCTTTTAGGAATTCCAATCCATCAGAAACTTCGGCGACCTTCATTGATAGGTTGTAAGTAGCGTCTTCAGTTTTTCGCTTACCTGATATAGTCAAAGCAATGCCGTCTTCTCCATCTGTGAATTTCTTATATTCGGAAGCTTTGATGGTAAAGACATTACCCTTTAGCTTACCTTGTGAAAAACGGTAATCAAACTTATCCCAATCGCCGCTCAATTCCCATGAAATGAACGCCTTTTCCTCTTTTGCAGTTTCGTTAAAATTAAGTTTCAAGTTCTGTTTTAACGTTTCACCCTGATTAAGAGTCTTTGAAATCGGTTTGGAACTCACACTGATACATGACATCAGAATGAATATTCCGGCAACGATAATCTTTTTCATAGTATTCTTATTGTTAAATTTTTATATTATTCCCATCCGTTACAGTCAACTTTTGATCTTTCTTTAACCTTGATACGGAACTCTGATGGTGAAAAATCCAAAGTACTCTCTGTTCCGGTAGTGCCTTCCAATTTTACAATAATTTCGCATGGAGATGCTGAATTATTATCAAAATCGATATTGAAATTGTATTTGTATGCATCCCCTTCCTTAGTCAAGTCCTTAAGCTGGACTTTTGAAGGAGTAATTTGGGGATTAGGTGTCCCGCCTTTTACAGATTTTGGATCAACCATAACTTTTGCTGTAAATGAATAGTCTGCCATTTCTTCGCCTTCAACATAAAAGCGCTGGGTCAACTTCTTGTTTCCACTGATAGCGCCGTCTATCTCCTTTGTAAGTGCCAAGTCAATTGCTTTAAACGCCGGTTTGAGTGTGCAGAACTTGTGGTATCCGGTTCCAATTGAGGTTCCTTCGCAGTTGTTCATGGTGTTGACAACCTCTTGGCTCGCAGTTCCCTTCAAATCTACATAATAAAGGTGGTCGTAGTCACCGCGTGTTGCAGAGTATTTGTTTACAACACTGCTGAAACTGCTGTTCATCTCCTCCTCAATACCGTCTGTAAGCAGGTAGATTTTCTTGGTTTTTGTTTCTTTGGGATATGTCCTGCAAAGATAATCCCACGCCTTTGCAAGGTTGGATGCAATCCATGTATGACGCCCGTCAATAACGACTCCATGTAACGCATTTCTGACTTTTTGTTTATCACTCTCGGTTTTAATCTCAAATACTTGCGGGTCGCTCAATTCTTTAGCGTAAGTGAAGAACACGACAGTGGAAGGTATTTTAATTCCATCTACCCAAGAAATACAATATTCCTTAACGTCGGGCCAAATGTTCTGTCCACCACCGCTGCCAGTCATGGACATTGTCTTGTCCAATATAAGACAATGGACGTAGTTCTCACTATCTTGGCCTGATGCAGGATGTGCATGGCACAAAAGCATAAGTAGGCTTGCTAAAGCATAAAGAGTCTTTTTCATAGTAAATTTTGTTATAATATTTTTACATCATGACATTTTTGACAAATGACAAATCCCAATTAAGGTGTATTCTTATTGGAATAATCCGTACATCTTTTATTGTCCTTAAGTTGCATCTCCTATACAGCCCCAAGAAAGGCGATGCTACGATTGCAAAAATAAATAAAAAGTTTAAATTAATGTAAAAATAGGTGTTTTTTTATGGATTTAATTATTGAGGCTTTGGATACCCTCGATTTGTAGCATCTTGAGGTAGTGCAGTGCCTTCCTCTCTATTGGCAGTGGATAGGCGCGTGACGATGATGGCATGCGCCAAAGATGCAGTCCGATAATCTTGTCGTTCTTGTCTTTGAATTCGCTCCACTTCTCATCGTTCATAGATTCTTTCTGACTTTCTACATCATTGTAGAATGAGGTCGCAGATTTTATATAATCGTTTTTGGTCTTTGGTCCAGAAGTGCTGGATGTGCACGATACCAATATTGATATAATGGCGATAATGTAGAAACTTTTTTTCATAAGGTTATTGTGTCTTTTAATCAATCATTTTGCAAAGATATGAAAAACAATGTGAGCCAGTTGACAATTGCTGATTCGCATTAATAAATGTATTATGTCATAACATACATCTGATACTTGTTTTTAGAGTTCCGGGTCGGCCTAGCCTTGAACAAATGAAAAACGTACATTGTATTTCTCGGTTGATGCTCTAATATGCAATATCGTGTGCTAATTAACGGCATGTTTACAAATATATGGAATTAATTCAAACAAATACAAAAAATGGTTAATTTTTTTTCGATTTGTAAGCCGGGGACAGATTAACCGTAAAAAAAGCTCCTGAATGCATCTGACTTTAATTTGATATTGCAACTCAAAAAAAGATTTCTGCATGGATGTAAAACGGACAAGTGGGATGTCTGCCGTTATACATATTTTCCCCAGTCCTGTTTTGTAATTTAAAAATAATTGATATTTTTGTAACAATTTTGTGAAATTGCCGTAACAGTCCTGTAACCATTATGTGTGGTTTTTGTAATGTTTACGGGTTGTTGCTTTTGTATAAGTCGTTTAGAGCAGACATTATATAAATAAATTAAAATACCTATTATGGACATTGTTTCATTTGTCTCAAACCTAAGCACTGTCGAACTGTCATACATGTTCGTGGTGCTTTTCATGTTTACGCTTGCTATAATTGACCTTACTGTGGGCGTTAGTAATGACGCGGTGAACTTCTTGAGTGCTGCGGTGGGTTCCAAGGCTGCTAAAATCAAGCATGTGCTTTTGGTGGCTGCTATCGGTGTCTTCGTCGGTGCTGCATTCAGCAGCGGTATGATGGATGTTGCCCGTCATGGAATCTTTGACCCGAGCCACTTCAGTTTTGCCAACGTTATGTGCATCTATCTGGCGGTGGTAATCAGTGACGTGTTCCTGCTTGACCTCTTCAACTCGTTGGGCTTGCCTACGTCAACTACAGTGTCAATGGTGTTCGAGTTGCTGGGTGCTTCATTCATGACAGCGTTGCTCTCATCATCGGATGCAGGATTGGGCATGCTCAACACCGACAGGGCGCTGACCATCATCATCTCAATCTTCCTGTCTGTTGCCATCGCCTTCATCTTCGGTCTTATCGTGCAGTGGATTTCACGTATAATATTCACATTCCACTACCGTAAGCATCTTGGCCGCAAGATAGGTCTCTATGGTGGTTTTGCTACAACGGCAATCATATACTTCATGCTTGTCAAGGGTCTCAAGGGCAGTGCGCTTGTGGGGCTGTTGCCCGAAAATGTACAACACTTTGTGTTTGAGGATACAATGCTCTTCCTTTTGTGTGCTTTCACGTTCTTTACCTTGCTAATGCAGGTTCTCCACTGGTGCAAGGTGAATGTGCTGAAGATTGTTGTACTCATGGGTACATTCTCGCTTGCAATGGCGTTTGCGGGCAATGACCTTGTGAACTTCATCGGTGTTACGCTCGCAGGCTTCGAGTCTTTCAAGGATTTCGTTGCCAATGGCGCAGGTGCTGTCGACTCGTTCATGATGACCTCGCTCAATTTGCCGGCCAAGACATCTGTATTTTTCCTCATAGGTGCCGGTGCCATAATGGTATATGCGCTCTTTACAAGCAAGAAGGCGCGCAAGGTGCTTCAGACATCAATAGACCTTTCAAGTCAGCAGGATGAGGGTAACGAGATGTTCGGAACCTCTTCTATCGCGCGTAATATGGTACGCGTAGTGTCAAAGAGTGTTGATGCAGTGTCTCGCAAGACTCCTCAGAGTATAAAGGACTGGGTCAACAAACGCTTTGCTCCGCTCAAGGAGCGCGAGGATGTTGCCTTTGACCTTGTACGCGCATCGGTCAATCTGGTGCTTGCGGGTCTGCTCATCGCGCTTGGAACTTCTTTAAAACTGCCTCTCTCTACGACATATGTAACGTTCATGGTGGGTATGGGTTCTTCTCTTGCCGACCGAGCATGGGGTCGTGAGAGTGCGGTATACCGTGTGACAGGTGTCGTTTCTGTCGTGGGTGGCTGGTTCATCACAGCGGGTGCAGCCTTCATACTGGCTGCGCTTGTGGCTACTATCCTCAACTTCGGTGGTGTCATCGCCATGTATGTCATGATTGCGCTTGTGGTTTATCTGCTTGTCCGCAGCCACATCAACTATAACAAGAAGAAGAGTGCCGAGAAGGTTGACGAGAAGATGAATGTTGTCCTCAAGTCCGATGACAAGGAAGAGGTCTGGGGCAATCTCAAGGAGCATGCTGCCGAGACCCTTACACACACTCTCGGATTCTCTGCCGAGACCTATAAAGTGCTGTTCGAGGCATTCTCCAAGGACTCTCTGCGCCCATTGAAGAGCGCTCTGATAAAGATTGTCGAGGAGAAGGCGTTCATGAAGAAGGAACGCCGTGCCGAGACACGTGGTCTGCAGCGTATTGACCAGCAGCTCGCGTTCGAGCGCAGCACATGGTATCATCTGTGTACCAACAGTTGCCAGCAAATGCTGAACACCTTGACGCGTATCGGAGAACCTATGAAGGAGCATGCCGACAACAGCTTCAGTCCGCTGTCGAAGATTTATGTCGAGGAGTTCTCTCCATATTGCCGCGACGTGTACAATGTACTCAAGGATATCAGTGAGATTATAGCTTCGGGTGATTATTCTTCTGCTGAGGAGGTTTCAAGTCGTGCGAAGAGCCTCAAGCATGCTCTTGCCAACTTGCGTAAGGAGCAGACAATGCGTCTGCATCAGAGCGAGGGTAGTCTGCGCATGGATTTCGTATACCTGAACCTTATACAGGAGAGCCATGAGTTGCTCAGCGAGGTGCGTAACCTGTTGCGTGGTAGCAACAAGTTCTTCGCGGCGCAGTCATCATCAGTTCCTGCTCAGGATTTGAGGCTATAATGATTAATCTGAAATGACAATTGCTGGCGGGGATGTTAATTATTTATAATGTAGCTCTCCGCCAGTAATTTTTTTGTAATTTTACTTTCGTTAAACAATACCAGAAATAAGAATCATGAAATACATAGGACCTCATGTATCGGCCGGTGGAGGTGTTGAGAACGCGCCTCTTAATGCGGCGGCTGTGGGCGCAAATGCGTTCGCGCTCTTTACCAAGAACCAGCGTCAGTGGGTGGCTGCGCCACTGACGGCAAAGAGCATCGCCCTTTTCAAGGAGAATTGCAGCAAGGGTGGCTTCATGCCGGAGTTCATACTGCCTCACGACAGTTATCTGATTAATCTTGGCAATCCCGATGAGGATGCAATCCAGAAGTCGCGTGCGGCTTTCCTTGATGAGATGCAGCGTTGTGAGCAGCTTGGTCTCAAATTGCTGAATTTCCACCCGGGCAGTCATCTGAACAAGATTTCAATTGAGGAGTGTCTTGACCGTATTGCAGCGAACATCAACCTCGCTCTGGCAAGGACGACAGGCGTTACGGCTGTAATTGAGAATACGGCGGGGCAGGGAAGCAATGTGGGTAACAGGCTCGAGGAGATACGTTATATCATTGACCGCGTAGAGGACAAGAGCCGTGTCGGTTTCTGTATTGATACGTGCCACTTCTACTCTGCAGGGTATGATATAGTGGGCGATTATGAAGGCGCTTTCGGCGAGCTTGACCGCGTGGTTGGTCTGGAATACCTCAAGGGTATCCACCTCAACGACACCAAGAAACCGCTCGGTTCCCGCGTCGACCGTCACGACAATGTGGGTATTGGTCTTTTGGGCATTGATTTCTTCAAGCGTTTCATGAAGGACAGCCGTTTTGACAATATGCCTATAATCCTTGAGACACCCGATGAGAGCCGTTGGGCCGAGGAGATAGCGCTGTTGCGTAGCTTTGAGTAAGGAGTTCTGTTATTCAAAAGAGAGTTCCAGCTGCTTGGGCTCTTCCCCGAGCAGGTTGAACGACATGCGATGATAGGGTGTAACCCCATGTTCACGTATCGCTGCGCGGTGCTTGGCAGTGGGGTAGCCCTTGTTGCTTTTCCAGTCATACATGGGGTACTCCTCGGCTATGCGCAGCATGTAGTCATCGCGGTAGGTCTTGGCAAGTATCGATGCTGCTGCTATGCTCATGAAGGTGGCGTCGCCCTTTACGACCGTGTTGTGTGTGATGCCCGGGTACGGTGTGAACTTGTTGCCGTCAATGAGCAGATGCTCGGGACGTGTCTTCAGTCCGTCGACGGCGCGGTGCATGGCAAGAATCGATGCCCGCAGAATATTCATCCTGTCAATCTCGGCTGCTGTCACTATGCCTACCGACCATGCGACGGCTTCGCGCTCTATTACCTCGCGCAAATGGTAGCGCTGTGCCTCGGTAAGCTGTTTCGAGTCATTCAGCAGCTCATTCTTAAAGTCGGACGGCAGAATCACTGCAGCTGCATATACGTCACCGGCAAGGCATCCTCGGCCGGCTTCATCGCAGCCGGCTTCAATGATTCCCTCTCTCTGGTATGGCTTTAGCATGGTTCAAGTGGTTATGCGAACATTCTCGAGGCTCTCTCAATGCCTTTGACAAGGGCATCGACCTCCTCCTTGGTGTTATAGGCGGCAAACGATGCACGTACTGTTCCCGGTATTCCAAGAATGCCCATGAGCGGTTGTGCGCAGTGATGTCCTGTGCGTACGGCAATACCCAGGTGGTCAAGTATAGTACCCATGTCTGCCGGGTGTATATTGCCGACAAGGAACGATACTGCCGCTCCGTCAGGCTTGCCGAATATGCGCATGCCCTCAATTTTCTGCAACTGCTCCACTGCGTATTGCGTAAGCATATGCTCGTGTGCGGCAATATTCTCTATGCCCTTGCTCTTTACCCATTCAAGTGCCTTTCCAAGTGCAATTATGCCCGCATAGTCGGGGGTACCGGCCTCGAACTTGTAGGGCAGGGTGTTGTAGGTGGTCTTCTCGAAACTCACGCTCTTAATCATCTCGCCGCCGCCGTGGTATGGCTGCATGGCGTTCAGCCACTTCTCCTTTCCGTATAGCACACCGATGCCTGTGGGGGCATAGACCTTGTGCCCGCTGAAGGCGAAGAAATCGGCATCAAGCTCCTGCATGTCAATCTTTATGTGCGGGGTGCTCTGTGCTCCGTCAATGAGCACGGGTACATTGTGGCTGTGTGCAATCCCGATAATCTCTTTGACGGGGTTTGTCACACCAAGTACGTTCGATACGTGCGTGACACAGACAAGCCTGGTCCTCTCGTTGAACAGCTTTTTGTATGCGTCTATGTCAAGAGTACATTCTGCAGTGAGCGGGATTATGCGCAATGTTATGCCTGTGCGGTCACGGAGCATCTGCCATGGCACGATGTTGCTGTGATGTTCCATGGCTGATATGATGACCTCATCGCCGCTCTTTAGGAATGTGCCTCCGAATGATGATGCCACGAGGTTGATGCTCTCGGTGGTACCTCGGGTAAAGACCACTTCGTGGCTATGGGCGGCACCGATGAACTCCCTGACAGTGTGACGGGCCTGTTCCATGGCTTCTGTCGCGACCTGTGACAGATGATGTATCCCGCGGTGTACGTTGGCGTTGAATGTGGTGTAGACCTCATTCTGGGCATCAATGACAGATTGCGGTTTCTGTGTGGTGGCCGCATTGTCAAGATATACGAGCGGTTTGCCGTATACCTTCTGTTCCAGTATGGGGAACTCCTTGCGTATCTCTTCGGTGTTAAGCATTTTTTTACTGAAATGTGAAAACGGAAAGGTCAAAGGTCTGAACCTGAATCTCTATTGCGGTTTACTTTTTTACTTGCAGAGAGCGCATGTCCTGCAGTGGTTGAGCTCGCCGCGCAGCCGCTTCTCGACAAGCATGTGCAGCCTGTCGCGCAGTGCTTCAATCTTGATGTTCTCTATTACCTCTCCTGCAAAAGCATACATCAGCAGATGGCGTGCCTCATCGGCAGGGATGCCGCGCTGCTGCATGTAGAAGAGTGCATTATCATCCAACTGGCCTACAGTCGAACCATGGCTGCACTTCACATCATCGGCATATATCTCCAGCTGGGGTTGTGCATACATGTGCGCATCGCTCGTGAGACACAGGTTACGGTTGGTCTGCTGCGAGACGGTCTGCTGTGCGTCGGGGCGTATGAGCATTTTTCCGGCAAAGACTCCTGTCGATTGTTCATCAAGAATATACTTGTAGAGTTCGTTGCTGTTACAGTTGCCGGTCTTGTGGTCTACGATGGTGCGGTTGTCTGTATGTTGGTTCTTGTCGCCTATGACAAGTCCATTGATGTCAGCTTCTGCTCCCTTGCCCTCGAGTGAAACGCTTATGTAGTTGCGTGTAAAGCCATTCGTAAGGGTTATGTTGCTATGCCCGAAACGACTGTCTGCCTCCTGTCGAACGAACAGATGACTCAGCCTTGTATTGCTGTAGGCTGTCTCCTCAAGTTCGTAGAGGTCAAGCTGTGCGCCGCGGCCTATGAATATCTCGGTGACCTGTGTCGAGAGCGTCTGCTTCTCCATGGCCGAGTGGTCGCAGATGAGCAGGCTTGCCTGGCTGTTCTCCTCTAATATCACAAGCAGGCGGCGGTTCGAGAGCATCTCTACATTGGCTTGCAACAGTGTAACAATCTGCACGGTTTCTTCTACGACCGTATTTTTTGGTATGTAGAGCACGATACCGTCCTGTGCGAACATGGTGTTGAACTGCGCGATGCTGTCGCCTTGTTCGGCAAGGGTATTGTAGTATGGCTCAAGCAGGGAGGGGCTCTCCTCGGCAATCCTGTTGAGGCTTGCGAGTATCACACCATCAGGGAACTTTTTGCCGCTCTCGCCGTCGCGGAACGTATCGTTCACAATGAATGCCTGGTGTGTGTTGAGGTTTGGGACGTCGCATGTAAACAGCGTGCGTCTGTCGGTATTGACCTCCACTCGCCCGAGATTCATGCCATAGTCGGTAGCGAATCTCTTGGCAACATTGCTGTGCAGCCAGTTCTCTTCCTTGGTGCCTGGGAATCCTGTCGCCTTGAAACGGATAGCAGCCTTTTCGCGTGCCTCGTTGAGCAACTCGGCACATGGCTCCTTTATCAGCGCCAGGTTCTGCTCGAATATATCAATATATTCCTGTTCCTGACTCATTGCTTGTTCTCGTTTTTAATCCAATCATAACCGCGTTCCTCAAGCTCCATTACAAGCTCGGGACCGGCAGTCTTCACAATCTTGCCGTTGTAGAGCACATGCACAATGTCGGGCTTTATGTAGTCGAGCAGCCTCTGGTAGTGGGTAATGACAAGGCTCGATGTATCCTCGCGCTTTAGCTTGTTGACACCCTCGGCCACAATACGCAGCGCATCGATGTCAAGGCCGGAATCCGTCTCATCAAGAATGCTGAGCGTCGGTTCGAGCATTGCCATCTGGAATATCTCGTTGCGTTTCTTCTCTCCTCCGCTGAAGCCTTCGTTTACCGAACGGTTGGCGAGTTTGCTGTCAAGGTTCACAAGCGCACGTTTCTCGCGCATCATCTTTAGGAACTCAGTCGCATTCATGGGCTCCAGTTCCAGATACTGGCGCTTTGCGTTTATTGCAGCACGCATGAAATTTGTGATGCTGACACCCGGTATCTCCACAGGGTACTGGAACGAAAGGAAAAGTCCTTCATGGCTGCGGTCCTCGGGGCTCATCTCGAGCAGGTTCTTTCCTTTGTAATAAACCTCTCCTTCGGTAACGGTGTATGCAGGATGTCCCACAAGGACATTGCTCAAAGTGCTTTTGCCCGAACCGTTGGGGCCCATGATGGCATGTACCTCGCCCGCCTTTACGGTAAGGTCTATTCCTTTCAGTATCTCCTTGCCGTCTATCGTGGCATGGAGGTTCTTTATCTCTAACAAATTCTCCATATAATCATCATTTTTCTCAGCCTACGGCACCCTCAAGGGATACGCTGAGCAGTTTCTGTGCCTCAATGGCGAACTCCATAGGCAGTTTGTTGAGCACCTCTTTGGCATATCCGTTGACAATGAGTCCGATAGCCTCCTCGGTGCCTATTCCTCGCTGGTTGCAGTAGAAGAGCTGGTCCTCCGAAATCTTCGATGTCGTGGCCTCATGCTCTATTACCGCACTGTTGTTGTGTATGTCCATGTAGGGGAATGTGTGCGCGCCGCACTTGTCGCCGAGCAGCAACGAGTCGCATTGGCTGTAGTTGCGTGCCCCGTCGGCATTCTTGCTAACGCGTACCAGTCCGCGGTAGGAGTTCTGGCTCTTGCCCGCCGAGATTCCCTTACTTATGATTGTGCTCCTTGTGTTCTTCCCAAGATGTATCATCTTGGTACCGGTATCGGCCTGCTGGTAGTTGTTGGTAAGTGCAACCGAGTAGAACTCGCCTTGCGAGTTGTCGCCACGCAAAATGCAACTCGGGTATTTCCATGTGATTGCCGAGCCTGTCTCGACCTGTGTCCACGAGAGCTTGCTGTTCTTACCGCGGCAGTCGCCTCGCTTGGTAACGAAGTTGTAGACACCGCCTTTACCCTCGGCATCGCCGGGATACCAGTTCTGTACGGTACTGTACTTTACCTCGGCATTATTGTTCACTACAATCTCGACGATTGCTGCATGCAACTGGTTCTCATCGCGCATGGGGGCGGTGCAGCCCTCAAGGTATGACACATAGCTGTCATCATCGGCCACAATGAGCGTACGCTCGAACTGACCGGTGTTGGCCGCATTTATTCGGAAGTATGTCGATAACTCCCTGGGACAGCGTACTCCCTTGGGAATGAACGCGAATGAACCATCGCTGAACACTGCCGAATTCAGCGCAGCGAAGAAGTTGTCGCGGTAGTTCACTACTGTTCCCAGGTACTGGCGCACAAGCTCGGGATGTTCCTGGACAGCCTCGCTCATGGAGCAGAATATGATTCCCTTTTCCTTCAGCTCCTCCTTGAAGGTGGTCTTTACCGAAACGGAGTCCATTACCGCGTCGACAGCCGTACCGCTCAGGGCAAGGCGTTCTTCGAGCGGGATTCCCAGTTTCTCGAATGTCTTCATCAACTCCGGGTCAATCTCCTTGTTCTTCTCCTTGCTCTTCTTCAGAGGGTCGGCATAGTAGGATATTGCCTGGTAGTCAATGGGGGGAATATTCAGGTGTGCCCATGTGGGCATCTTCAGTGTTAGCCAGTGCCTGTATGCTTCAAGACGGAACTCAAGGAGCCATGAGGGTTCATTCTTCTTCTTCGAGATAAGCCTTATGACATCCTCATTGAGTCCGCTATCAATTATATCTGTCTTGATTTTGCTGACAAATCCGAATTCGTATGCTTTGTTTGCTATCTTTTTAAGTATGTTATCCTTCTTCTTCATTTGTCAATCCTCACCGACTAAAAAAGTCCTGTTAAGACATCCTTATATATATCATTGGCAATCTTGTTATAGAACAAAGATTCCTGCTGTACGGTTTTTCCGGTGTATTTGTTCTCGGGCGCAAGAAGAGAAGTTACATCTACTATTGCCGTAATGATTACCAATGTCATCAATGCCGACAGCAGAGCACCTGCCAACTTGTTGATTATTCCAAGATGAAGCAAGTTGAGAATCCATGCCAATATGGCAGCAATAATCTTGACAACGATGAATGATGCAATCAGCAATGCTGCAAATGCAATGATTGTCGCATTTGTCTCGCTGAGTTCTGTCGCATCCTGCAATATTTTGCTTGCATTCTCTTGCAGTACAATGGCATTGAAGATACCAAATACTATTCCGACGATTGATGAGACCTTGCTCAAGAAACCCGTCATGAATCCTCCAACCAATGCAACTACGGTTGCGATAATGTATATAATGTCTATCGTGTTCATTGTGATATGTTTTTAAAGTTTCTGTTTAACCTCTACTTCAACGAATGTCTCGATGATATCGCCTACCTTGATGTCGTCCTGTGATGTCAGGCTGATACCGCACTCGAAGTTTGTACCGACCTCCTTGACATCCTCCTTGAAGCGCTTGAGCGCTGCAAGAGAGCCTGTGTGGATAACGATACCGTCGCGGATGAGGCGTGCACGGTCGGTGCGTTTCACCTTACCCTCGCGTACCATACAGCCGGCAACTGTACCAACCTTGCTGATGTGGAATGTCTCGCGTACCTCTATTGTGGCGGTAATCTCCTCCTTGACAATAGGTGCGAGCATACCCTCCATGGCGGCTTTCACCTCCTCGATAGCATCGTAGATGATAGAGTATATACGTATATCCACACCCTCGTTCTCGGCAACCTTGCGTGCTGTGACAGAAGGGCGTACCTGGAAACCGACGATAATGGCATCCGATGCCGCTGCGAGGCTCACGTCGCTCTCTGAAATCTGGCCCACGGCCTTGTGTATCACGTTGACCTGGATAGTCTCGGTAGAGAGTTTGATGAGCGAGTCGCTGAGTGCCTCGATAGAGCCGTCCACGTCACCCTTGACAATGATGTTGAGTGTCTGGAAGTTACCGAGTGCTATGCGGCGGCCAACCTCGTCAAGTGTAAGCATCTTCTGTGTACGCAATCCCTGCTCGCGCTGCAACTGCTCGCGCTTGCCGGTGATTTCGCGTGCCTCACGCTCGCTCTCGACAACGTTGAACGTGTCACCTGCGGCAGGAGCACCGTTGAGTCCGAGGATAAGTGCGGGCTCTGCGGGGCGAATCTCCTTGATGCGCTGGTTGCGCTCGTTGAAGATAGCCTTTACCTTACCCCACTGTGTACCGGCAACGACAATGTCGCCGACCTTGAGTGTTCCGTTCTGTACAAGTACGGTAGCAACGTAACCGCGGCCCTTGTCAAGTGTAGACTCGATTACAGAACCTGTAGCCTTGCGGTTGGGGTTTGCCTTCAGGTCGAGAAGCTCTGCCTCGAGAAGCACCTTCTCCATGAGCTCCTCTACACCCATACCCTTCTTTGCCGAGATTTCCTGTGACTGGTACTTTCCGCCCCAGTCCTCGACAAGCATGTTCAGGTTGGCAAGTTCCTCCTTAATCTTGTTGGGGTCGGCTGTAGGCTTGTCGCACTTGTTGAATGCGAACACGATGGGTACACCTGCTGCCATGGCGTGGTTGATAGCCTCCTTGGTCTGTGGCATGACGCTGTCATCGGCAGCGATGATGATGATTACGATATCGGTTATCTTCGCACCACGCGCACGCATGGCGGTAAACGCCTCGTGACCCGGAGTATCAAGGAATGTTATGCGCTTGCCGCTCTCCATCTTCACGTTGTATGCACCGATGTGCTGTGTGATACCGCCGGCCTCGCCTGCTATGACGTTTGCCTTACGGATGTAGTCGAGCAACGATGTCTTACCATGGTCTACGTGACCCATCACGGTGATGATAGGTGCACGTGGCTCGAGGTCCTCCTCGCTGTCGGTGGCCTCCTCAATGGCATTGGCAACCTCCGCGCTTACATACTCGGTTGTGAAGCCGAACTCCTCGGCAACGATATTGATTGTCTCGGCATCGAGACGCTGGTTGATAGATACCATCATGCCTATGCTCATGCATGTTGCGATGACCTGTGTGACAGATACGTTCATCATGCTTGCAAGCTCGTTTGCGGTAACGAACTCTGTCAACTGCAGAACCTTGCTCTGCTCCATCTCCTCGCTCATCTGCTGCATCCTCTGCTCGGCGGCCATGTCGCGCTTCTCCTTACGATACTTAGCTGACTTGTTGCCCTTGCCGCGGTTTGTCAGACGGTCGAGTGTCTCCTTTATCTGCTTTGATACATCCTCATCGCTGACATCGCTCTTGTCAAAGCGCTTGTGCTGGCGGTCGCGGTCCTTGCGGCTGCCTTGTGAGGGATTGTTACCGTTGCTCTTGTTGCGGTTTGCGCTCCACTCCTTGTTCTCGCCGCTGCCGCTCTCCTTCACGTCGTTGATGTCGACACGCTGGCTGTTGATGCGCTGGCGTTTCTTCTTCTTGTCACCGCCTTCGCCTCCGCCATTCTGCTGGCGCTGAGCTTCGCGCTGTGCTTTACGCTGTTCCTCGCGCTGCTTGTCCTTCTCCTCACGCTCCTTTCTCTTCTCCTCCTTGCTCTTCTTCTTGGGGCGTGTAGACTGGTTAATGGCCGAGAGGTCTATCTGACCTATGATGTTGAGTTTCGGTGCGGCAACCTCATCGACCTGAGTGAGCTGTGGCTGAGCCTCAGTCTTTGCAGGCTCTTCCTTTACCGGCTCCTCGACAACAACAGGCTTCTCCTCCTTTACGGGTTCCTCTTTTACGGGTTCCTCCTCCTTTTTCTTGGGCTCGCTCTTTCTCTTTAGCGCGTCAAGGTCAATACGGCCGGTAACCTTTATCTTGGGCTCCTCCTTCTTGGGTTCTTCCTTCGGTGTCTCTATGCTCTTTGGAGCTTCTGCGACGGTCTCGTTCACTTCGGCCTTCTTCGGCTCTTCGACAACAACTGTCTTTGGCTTCTCCTTGTTCTGGCGCTCCTGAGTGAACTTGTCCGACTGCATGCGAGCTTTCTTGTCAGCGCTGAACTCTTCCATGAGCATGTTGTAACCCTCCTCGGGTACAACAGCATTAGGGTCTTCCTTTATCTCGAAGCCCTTCTTCTGCAAGAATTCCACAATCGTGCTGAGGCCTAAGTTTAGCTCTTTCTGTAATTTATTTAATCTTATCTTCATTCGTTGTCTGTTTTTTTAGAAGCAGTCTGGGCTTCCTAATTATTCTTCCTCGTTGTCAAATTCCTCATCCTCGAATTCTGCCTGAAGAACTTCGATGACGTGGTCAACAGTGTCCTCTTCAAGGTCGGCCTTCTCTATGAGGACCTCTCTTGGAGTGTTTAGTACAGCCTTTGCAGTGTCAAGACCAATCTTCTTTATAGCCTCGATTACCCACTCCTCAATCTCATCAGCAAACTCATCGAGGTAGATGTCATCCTCCTGCTGAGCGTCAATCTCACGATAAACGTTGATGGTGTACTCGGTAATCATGCTGGCGAGCTTGATGTTGAGACCGTCCTTACCGATAGCAAGTGAAACCTCCTCTTTCTTGAGGTTCACATCGGCAACTCTCTTCTCCTCATCAAGCTTGATATCCTGGATTCTTGCAGGGCTCAAAGCACGTTTGATGAAGAGCTCGATGTTCGATGTGAACGGAATGACATCAATGTTCTCGTTGCGGAGCTCGCGGACAATGCCGTGGATACGTGAACCCTTCACACCGACGCATGCACCTACCGGGTCGATACGCTCATCATATGTCTCAACGGCAATCTTGGCGCGCTTGCCCGGGATGCGGGCAATCTTCTTAATTGTGATGAGTCCGTCGCTTATTTCGGGCACCTCAAGCTCGAACAGGCGCTCGAGGAACATAGGAGATGTACGGCTGAGGATAATCTTGGGGTTGTTGTTCTGGTTGTCGACACGTGCCACCACTGCGCGCACATTGTCGCCCTTGCGGTAGAAGTCGCTCGGAATCTGCTCGCTCTTGGGGAGGATGAGCTCATTGCCCTCATCATCTACGAGCAGAAGCTCCTTCTTCCATATCTGATAAACCTCGGCGCTTACAATCTGGCCGATTCTCTCGCTGTACTTGTTGTAGAGGCTGTCCTTCTCAAGTTCCAGAATCTTTGAAGCAAGTGTCTGGCGCAGGTTGAGGATTGCGCGGCGTCCGAACTCCGCGAAGTTCACGATTTCGCTTACCTCCTCGCCAATCTCGAATGTGTCATCGATGAGCTGTGCCTCGCTGAGTGAAATCTCGAAGTTGCTGTCCTCGACCTCATTGTCGGCAACTACGGTACGGCGGCGCTGAATCTCAAAGTCTCCGCGGTCGGGGTTCACGATTACCGAGTAGTTCTCATCGGTACCGAACATGTTTACCAATACTTTGCGGAAGCTCTCTTCCAACACGCTGATCATTGTTGTGCGGTCGATGTTCTTTGACTCTTTGAATTCTTGAAATGTATCAAGAAGGCTGATTGTTTCTTCTTTCTTTGCCATTTTATTTGAAATTTATAATATACTTTGTGTACTTTACGCTGTCGTAGGCAAAATGCATATCTTCCTCGACAAGCACCGGGCGCTTTGCACCCTCTTTCTTCTCCTTTCTGCTCACAGTGACGGTAAACTCCTCGGCTGTTGCCTCCTTGAGTATTCCCTTAAGTTTCTTGCCTTCCTTTGTGAGCACCTCGACTTCCAGACCTACATGGTTCTGGTATTGCTGGAGCACCTTGAACGGCTGACCCAGTCCTGCCGAGCCTACCTCAAGCTCGTAATCATCGGTTTCACGGCTCAGGCCGTTCTCAATGTGGCGGCTCAGTTCGGCGCAGTCTTCAATCCACACGCCCTCGGCATGGTCAATCTCGACTGTAATCTTGTCATCCTTGCTGATGTCAACATCTACCAAAAAATACTCCTTGTCAGCGAGCCACTCATTCGTCAAATCGATTACTTGTTGTCTTTCAATCATATAGCCTGTTTGATATTATGATGTATGATATGATTCCGTTCTTTTACGGCACGGCGGTATTCCGCAATTCCACAAAAAAGAGGGGCTTGTCGGCCCCTCATCTTCATCTTACACTGCAAAGATATGAATAAAAGGCGGCTCATGCAAATATTTCCCCCTTTTTTGTGCAGTAATGAATGTTTTTATCATGGTTTTTACCATAGGCTCACGCAGCAGCATTGCCATTAAATGCAAAATTCGTATCTTCGCGGGGAAACTATTGTATGTCATAACAGAAAACGATTGCTCATTATGAAAGTAAACAGAAGTTCAGGTTCTAACCTCAGGTTCCTTTATGGCAGTGTCTTTTTCTTTGCAGTGCTCATTCTCACAATGGTGTTGTTCACATATTATGCGATGAGCGAGGCCTCGAAGAGTGTCGAGTCAAAGATGTTCGCATATACGATATCCCTTTATGGCGATGATGAGGGAGATGGCTGTGATGTCATTCTCGATGACAGTCTTGTGTACTCCTCCGGCACCTCCTCACAGGGTCTCCCGGTGGTGGTCAACAGGCGTATACTGCGCGATACGGTCACTTCGGGTAACGGAAGAATAATACGCGAAAGGGTACTCTTCCCGCCCGAGTCCTTGTTGCATGTGATAACTCATGCAACAGGCGATACCTTGAGTGTGGCGGTGGGGGACAACTCTATCATCAATATCTCTATGAACGAAGGCAGGGCCAATGTTGAACTGCTGAAATAAAAGAATAATATGCCCGCGGTCGCGGGCATATTATTCTTTTATTTCAGTATTCTGGGCCTATTCTTTTGGCGAGAGTATCTCCATGTAACGTTTCTTGTCCTTCAGCAGTGCGTAGCTCTCTTTTATGTCGGTGTCTTCGCGCAGGCTGTATATAATCTCGCCCTTCTGTCCCTGGTAGCGCTTGACAATCTCCGTTGCAAGAAGCACCTTGACATCATTGCTGAAGTGCGACAATGAGTGCTCCAGATTTACACACAGTTTCTTCTCAAGCGATTCAATCTCATCCTTTACAATCTCGCCGAATCCTTCGAGCTCTATGATTTTCTTCAAGTCGGCAAGTCGCTTGGCGCTTATGAGGTCATAACTGTAGTTGCGTTCCTTCAGAAAATTCCCGAATTCGGCATATGTCTCGTCGCTGATGGTGAAAGTCGCGGCCGGCGCAATGGAGTCATTCTTCAGGCAGAATTCCGTCGCGAAGTCAAATACGGCCATGTCCTGCAGCAGGTTATATATCAGCGTTGAAATCTCTTCTCCTCTCGGCTCTATGTCGGGGCGGATGCCGCCGCCATCACGTACCTCGCGGCCGGCAGCAGTGCGGAACACATTCGTAAGGCTGTCGGGAACGCGTGTGGTCTTGCCGTCATCAATGATGTGCGAGTAGTCAAGCGCCTGTACGCAGCGTCCGCTCGGGATGTAATATTTTGCAGTGGTCATTTTCAGGAATCCGCCTCCGGCGACAGGCCTTGTCGTCTGTACAAGCCCCTTGCCGTATGTGCGTGAACCTATTATTACGGCCCTGTCAAAGTCCTGGAGTGCACCTGCGACAATCTCCGAGGCCGATGCGGTCTGTCCGTTCACAAGTACCACGATGGGTGATTCCGTATCTATCGGTTCGCGTTTGGTCTCGAAGACCTCGTTCGACTGCTTTATTTTTCCTTTGGTGGTAACGACAGTCTTCCCTTTGGGAATAAAGAGGTTGACAATCTCGATGGCTTCGTTCAGCAGACCGCCGCCGTTGCTTCTCAAATCAATGATGAACGACTCGGCTCCCTGTTTCTTGAGTTCTACCACGGCACGGCGCATCTCCTTGGCGCAGTTCTCGGTAAAGCTCTCCAGTGATATGTAACCGATATTGCCGTTCTGTATGCCATAGTAGCTTATAGGCGGCAAGGCGATGCTCTCTCTCTCGAGTCTGAATGTCAGTTCCTTCTTGGTCCCGGGGCGCTGTACGGTTATGTTAAGCTTTGTTCCGGGTTCGCCACGGAGCATGTCACTTACACTGTCCACGCTCATTCCGATGACGGATGTCCCGTCAATGGACATTATTGCATCACCGGCTCTCAGTCCTGCCTTATATGCAGGCATCCCTTCGTAAGGTTCTGTCAGCACGGTCGTGTTCTTGTCTGTATGGAAACGTATCGTGGAGCCTACTCCTGCATATTTGCCGGTAGTCATCATCTTCAGCTCATCGCTCTTCTCCTCGGGGTAGTAGACGGTGTAGGGGTCAAGGTTGCTCAGCATGGCATCAATACCCTTATTGATCATCTTGTCGGGCATAATGCTGTCTACATAGAACAGGTTAAGGTCCTTGACAATGGAGTTGAACACCGAGAGCTGTCTTGCAAGACGGAACTTGTGCCTGTCGTCGGCATAGCTGTTTGCCGATGCAAGCAGTGCCAACAGCAGCAGAATATATGCGGGTTTCAGAAAATTTCTCATTGGGGTATAGCCGTTTTTGTTTAATAACCGCGAAGATACTCTTTTACTCTCTTATAATCAGTCTTTACTGTCTATTTTTGCTCTGTTTTTAGAATAATTTTGCTCTTCTCTCTCTTTTTTTCTTCTGTAGGATAAAAAAAAGCCGAAAAATTTGCATGGAATAAAAAGATGTACTACTTTTGCAACGTCAAACGACAAAGGAGTAAAAATTCTTCAGTAGCTCAGTCGGTTAGAGCACCTGACTGTTAATCAGGGGGTCGTAGGTTCAAGTCCTACCTGAAGAGCAAGCGGGCAGAGGCCTCGCTTTTTTTTGAGAAACTCCACATATATTCTTCAGTAGCTCAGTCGGTTAGAGCACCTGACTGTTAATCAGGGGGTCGTAGGTTCAAGTCCTACCTGAAGAGCAAGACGGAAAACGAAAGTTTTCCGCCTTTTTGCTTTTATATGACTTAACCATAGCCGTTCCCG
>JAFXGX010000051.1 GCA_017536695.1 Bacteroidaceae bacterium
AACGAAAGCCTGGAGTGGCAAGCAAGCGCCCGACCGAATGCTCACCTATGGTGGCATGAGCAAAGGGCGCTTGTGACGATTTTTTCCGAGTGCCGAAGTTTTTGGTACTTTTTGCGTCAAAAAGTACAGCAAGAACGACAATAAGAAGAATAAACGACAACAGATTAAGGGTAAAACAAACCAAGGAATAACAGTTTTATTTAGTTGAGTTATTTCGTCCACACGAAATTTCTACTGAGCCAATTCCTGTTATTTGGAAAAAAGGTGCTATTTTCGCGTTGGTTTGGCTAATAGGGCCATCATTCGGCAAATGATAGATTATACAGTATTCAAAGATAAGAAAGCGATATATTATACTCTGGGTTGCAAGTTGAACTTCTCCGAGACTGCTACGATTGAACGCCGTCTTCAGGAGGCGGGAATACGTACAGCCAAACGTGGGGAGAAAGCCGATATATGCATAATCAACAGCTGTGCCGTCACTCAGGAGGCCGAGAAGAAGTGCCGTCAGGCAATACACAAGCTCGTGCGCCAGAATCCCGGTGCTTATGTGGTCGTTACGGGCTGCTACGCTCAGCTGTCGGCCGAGAAGCTTTCCAAGGAACTTGGCGTCGATGTCGTTCTTGGCATTGATAAAAAGGGCGAGGTCCTTGAGCATCTTGGCAATCTTGTAAAGCACAGCGATGGCGGCGAGTGGTATGCACAGCCTGCAAAGGATGTGCGTAACTTCGTGCATTCATGCTCGCGTGGTGACCGTACGCGATATTTCCTAAAGGTACAGGATGGCTGCGACTATTTCTGTACATATTGTACCATACCTTTTGCACGAGGCCGCAGCCGCAACCCGCATGTGAGCGAACTTGTGGAGCAGGCACAGAAGGCTGCAGCAGAGGGCGGCAAGGAAATAGTCATAACCGGTGTGAACATCGGAGACTTCGGCAAGAGTACAGGAGAGAGCTTTGTTTCGCTCGTGAAGGCTCTTGACGGGGTAGAGGGCATATCGCGCTACCGCATATCATCAATTGAGCCCAACCTCATTACAGATGAGATAATTGAGTATGTTGCGCAGTCGCGCAGCTTCATGCCTCATTTTCATATTCCGTTGCAGGCGGGTAGCGATGAGGTACTCAAGCTGATGCATCGCCGTTATGATACATCGTTCTTCGCGCAGAAGATTGCAAGGGTGCGCGGACTGCTGCCCGATGCCTTCATCGGCGTAGATGTGATAGTCGGTACCCGTGGCGAGAGTGAGGAACTTTTCTCCAAGGCATATGAGTTCATAAAGGGACTGGATATCTCGCAGCTGCATGTATTCAGCTATTCGGAGCGTCCGGGTACACAGGCATTGAAGATTGACGGCGCGGTGTCGCCTGCCGAGAAACATCGCCGCAGCCAGCTCCTCATCGCCTTGAGCGAGGAGAAACGTCTCGCCTTCTATGAACGTTTTATAGGTAAAGAGGCTGTGGTACTCTTTGAAAAACCTCGTCCAGGAATGCCCATGGGTGGCTTTACAAGCAATTATATACGTGTCGAGACTGTGCCCAAGAGCGATTATGTGAACCGTCTGGTGCGTGTACGCCTGGGTGGCTTCAATGATGACAGGTCGGCTCTTGTCGCTGATGAGATAATAGGCTTTGCCGATTAGAGTATGAAAAGGACGGCTGTTGTCATATTGAACTACAATGGCGAGGAGATGCTCAGGCGTTTCCTTCCGTCTGTTGTGGAGTATACTCCCGATGCCGACATCATTGTCGCGGACAATGCCTCGACCGACGGTTCGGTGGCGCTTGTGAAGGAGAATTTCCCGACGGTAGGCCTTATAATCCTTGACAGGAACTACGGTTTTGCCGACGGGTACAACAAGGCACTCGAATCGGTAGTTGCCGATTATGTGCTTCTGCTCAATTCGGATGTCGAGGTAACGCCGGGCTGGCTTGAACCGCTCGTTGCTGCTCTTGATGCCGATGAAAGCGTCGTTGCATGCCAGCCCAAGCTGCTTGACTTCAAGCGTAAGACACATTTTGAATATGCAGGTGCAGCGGGAGGGTTCATCGACCGCTATGGCTATCCCTTCTGTCGCGGCCGTATCTTCGATACCGTAGAAGAGGACTGCAACCAGTATGATACCGCGTGCGATATCTTCTGGGCGACAGGAGCCGCGCTTCTTGTGCGTGCTGCGGCTTTTCGTGCAGCCGGTGGACTTGACGGCAGTTTCTTTGCACACATGGAGGAGATTGACCTCTGTTGGCGTCTGCGTGCCCGAGGGCATCGTATCATGTGTGTGCCGGGCAGCAAGGTCTATCATGTGGGCGGTGCCACGCTGTCTGCCGGCAATCCCAAGAAGACTTACCTCAATTTCCGCAACAATCTGCTTATGCTATACAAGAACCTGCCGGCTGATGAACTCCGCTGTGTGATGAGGGTGCGTTGTCTCCTTGATTATGTGGCAGCGCTGAAATTTGCCGTTACGGGCGAGTGGTCGCACTGCAAGGCTCTCTTCAGGGCGCGTCGGGATTTCCGCAACATGAAGGAGGACTATAAGAGTGTGCGCGAGGCCAATCTCGCAGCAACAGTATGCGAAATAAAGGAACGCGCAGGTTTCATGCTCCTGTGGCGCTATTATGCCTGTGGCGCGAAACGCTATTCACAACTGAAAAAATAGTACTATGGAAACTGCATTATATCTTATACCGGTTACATTGGGCGAGACGGAAATTGCAAGGGTACTGCCCGATTACAATACCGGAGTCATTGCCGGAATAAGGCATTTTATAGTGGAGGATGTGCGCTCGGCCAGACGTTTCTTGCGCAAGGTAGACCCGCAGTTCGATATTGACGGTTCGCAGTTCTTCGAGTTGAATAAACATACCTCGCCCCAGGACATCTCGGGATACCTGCGTCCGCTGTGTGAGGGTAAGCCCATGGGCGTCATCTCCGAGGCCGGCTGTCCTGCCGTCGCTGACCCGGGTGCCGATGTCGTTGCCATAGCCCAGCGCAAGGGGCTGAAAGTGGTGCCTCTGGTGGGGCCCTCAAGCATAATCCTCTCTGTTATGGCGTCTGGATTCAACGGGCAGAGCTTTGCATTCAACGGATATCTCCCCATCAAGCCCGAGGAGCGCGCAAAGAAACTGCGTCAGCTTGAGCAACGCATATATAATGAGGAACAGACACAGCTCTTTATCGAGACCCCCTACCGTAACGGTAAGATGATTGAGGATATTCTGAAGAATTGCCGCCCGCAGACAAAGCTGTGCATTGCCGCTAACCTTACCTGTGATGATGAGTATGTGCGCACCCGGACGGTAAAGGAGTGGAAAGGAAAAGTGCCTGATTTGTCCAAGATTCCTTGTATATTCTTGTTGTATAAATAATAAGAGGCTGAATAAATGCTTGTAGCACAACTTCCGCAGTGCTCCCATGGCTCCGATTAGAAGCTCGTATCTTGCTTCTTGCCTTTACTCCCTTGCTATCAGTCCGTTGAGGTCTCGGCCTGCCGGGTTCTGGAATACTTTCAGTCCGAACTCCGGCAACATCGCGATTATATGCTCGAAGATATCTGCCTGCAGATGCTCATAGGCCACCCATGCGGTGTTTGCCGAGAAAAAGTAGAGCTCAAGGGGCAATCCCTGCGCTGTGGGTTGCAGCTGGCGTATCATGAGTGTCATATCTTGGTTCACGCGCTTGTTGCTGCGGAGATAGATATCCAGGTAGTTGCGCAGAACGGTCAGGTTTACAATCGATTCATCATGCTCCTCCAGACCTTTCAGCCAGCCTCTATCTCCGAACCTCTTCTGTTGCTCGGGGGTACAGAAACTGATTGAGTTCATGTCAATGTAGATTGAGCGTTTGATGCGTCGGCCACCGCTGTCGAACATGCCTCGCCAGTTCTGGAACGATTCGCTGACAAGTGCGTATGGCGGGATTGTCGTAATGGTCTTGTCCCAGTTCTGCACCTTGACGGTGGTGAGTGTCACTTCCACCACCTCGCCGTCGGCATCATGCTTGGGCAGCGTAATCCAGTCGCCCGGGCGCAGCATGTCGTTTGCCGAGAGCTGTACGCCTGCCACAAGTCCCATAATAGGGTCCTTGAATACCAACATGAGAACCGCAGCCATGGCACCGAGTCCGGTCAGTACGTTCGAGGGGTTCTTGTCGATGACAATGCTTATGATTATTATTGCACCTACACATATGGCGATAATCTTGAACATCTGGAACACGCCTTTCAGTGTTCTGTTCTTCAGTCTCTGGTTTTGGTTTGAGATATCGTACAGCGCATTGAGTATCGCGAATGATAGCTTTATTGATATTGCGGTAATGTAAATTTCTATAACCTTGGCGCTCCAGAAATAGATAGTACTGTCCTGCCCAAACATATGAGGCAGTAGTGCCAACATTATGATTGGAGGGAAAATGCGGAAGATGTTTGTCAGTACATCACTGTTCAGGAGTATGTCATCCCACTTGGAACTCGTCCTGCGGGTTATCTTGTTTGCCAATGGAACAATGGCCTTGCGGCATATAAGGTCGGTCAGGTACAACAGCAGTATGCATGTTGCAACGAATGTGGTCAAACGTAGCTCGATTGTCTCATTCCATGCCTGTATAATGTCGGCGTTGCTTATAATGTCGTTGAATATCATAGGTCTTGGTAATTAGTGGTGCAAAAGTAGTGAAAAAAGCAATTTTTGGGAAAAGTTTACTGTTTAATGTTTAGTGTTTAATGATGGGGTGTGCTGAACTTTAAACGATATCCTGCTTTTGTCTTTTCCGTTTGAGTTGTCACTGTTCTTTGTTTTTCAGCAACTCCTGGAGGCGGAACATCTCGTCGCGGTATTGTGCGGCTTCAACGAACTCCATTTTCTCGGCAGCCTGCTCCATAAGCTTGCGTGTGCGTTCGATGCTCTTCTTGAGCTGTTCGGCACTCATGAACTCTACAATCGGGTCGCATGCGATAGGTGTCTGTACTGTGTCCTCGCTGTACATCCTTGTGCCGCTACCTTTCTCTTTCCTGTCGGTTGCAAGAGCATTGCTTATCTCCTTCTTTATCTGTTTCGGGGTTATGCCATGCTCCTGGTTGTAGCGCATCTGCTTCTCGCGGCGGCGGGCTGTCTCATCGATGGTGCGCTGCATACTTTCGGTAATCTTGTCGGCATAGAAGATTACTGTTCCGTTCACGTTGCGGGCCGCGCGTCCTGCTGTCTGTGTCAGCGAGCGGTGGCTCCGCAGGAATCCCTCCTTGTCTGCATCGAGAATCGCCACAAGCGAGACTTCGGGCAGGTCGAGTCCTTCGCGCAGCAGATTGACGCCTATGAGAACATCGTAAAGTCCCTCGCGCAGGTCGGTCATAATCTGTATGCGGTCCAGTGTGTCAACATCGCTGTGTATGTAGTTGCAGCGGACTCCGTTCTTATGCAGATAGTCGGTAAGCTCCTCGGCCATGCGCTTTGTGAGGGTGGTGACAAGCACGCGCTCCTCGCGTTCCACGCGAAGCTGTATCTCCTCCATGAGGTCATCGACCTGGTTGGCAAGCGGACGCACTTCTATGATGGGGTCGAGCAATCCTGTGGGGCGTATTACCTGTTCCACTACAATGCCTTCGCTCTTGACAAGCTCATAGTCGGCGGGTGTGGCGCTCACATATATAGTCTGCGGGGTAAGTTCCTCAAACTCCTCGAACTTGAGTGGACGGTTGTCGAACGCTGCCGGCAGTCGGAACCCGAACTCCACAAGGTTTGTCTTTCGGGCGCGGTCACCGCCATACATCGCGTGTATCTGCGGAACGCTTACGTGGCTCTCATCTATTATCAGCAGGAACTCTTCGGGAAAGAAGTCGAGCAGACAGTAGGGGCGTGTGCCTGCCTCACGTCCGTCGAAGTAACGTGAATAGTTCTCAATGCCCGAGCAGTGTCCAAGCTCGCGCAGCATCTCAATGTCGTATGTCACACGTTCGTGCAGCCTTTTTGCCTCAAGCGGCTTGCCGATCTCGCGGAAATACTCCTCCCTGTCGGCAAGGTCCTTCTCAATTTCGGCAATGGCACGCTCGGTGCTCTCTTTGGTGGTCATGAAGAGGTTGGCAGGGTATATCCTGTAGTCATCGAAAGTGGCTACGCGTGCGCCTGTCACGCTGTCAATCTCCTCAATGCCGTCAATGTCGTCATCCCAGAAGGTGATGCGCAGCACATGGTCGCTGTAGGCAAGGCTTACCTCTACGGTATCACCCTTGACACGGAAGTTGCCGCGAGCAAGGTCGACGTCGTTGCGGGTATATAGGCTGCCCACAAGCTTGCGCAGGAAGACGTTGCGGTCGAGCTTCTGCCCCATGGCAATCTCTATCACATTATTGTAGAAGTCGCTGGGGTTGCCCATTCCGTATATGCATGATACAGATGAGATTACGACGACATCCTTGCGGCCCGAGAGCAGTGCCGATGTTGCCGCAAGCCTCAACTTGTCAATCTCATCGTTTATGGCAAGGTCCTTCTCGATGTAGGTGTCGCTCGAGGGGATATATGCCTCGGGCTGGTAGTAGTCGTAGTACGAAACATAGTACTCCACAGCATTCTCGGGGAAGAATCCCTTGAACTCGTTGTAGAGCTGTGCCGCCAGAGTCTTGTTGTGGCTCAGTATCAGGGTAGGGCGGTTAATCTCTTTAATGACGTTTGCCATGGTGAAGGTCTTTCCCGAACCTGTTACACCCAGCAGTGTCTGTGCGGGTATACCGTCCTTAATGCCCTGCACAAGCTGTGCAATAGCCTCCGGCTGGTCGCCCATAGGCGCGTAGTCCGATACAAGCTTGAATTTCATTTTTTCTTGAAGTTGTTTATTGGTAATAGTGCATTAGTGCGAAGATAATGAATTTTCTCCATCTGCACAAGGTTTTGGAATCCCGCTTGTGCTTATTGCTTATAAATCACGGAAATTCGTGGAGTTTGGGAAATTCGTTTTTTTTTAATATGTTTGCATAAATTTAGGATAATATCAATTTTCAATAATATGAAACGACTTCTTTACGCATTTTTGCTGTCGTTGCCTTTGTGTGC
>JAFXGX010000017.1 GCA_017536695.1 Bacteroidaceae bacterium
AGTCTGGACCGTGTCTCAGTTCCAGTGTGGGGGACCTTCCTCTCAGAACCCCTATCCATCGTCGGCTAGGTGGGCCGTTACCCCGCCTACTACCTAATGGAACGCATCCCCATCCTTCATCGCCGGAGCTTTCATATTCTAATCAGGTAACCAAAATATGTTATTCGGGATTAATCTCCCTTTCGGGAGGCTATACCAATATGAAGGGCAGGTTGGATACGCGTTACTCACCCGTGCGCCGGTCGTTCCTAAGAAGCAAGCTCCTTTGGAACCCCTCGACTTGCATGTGTTAAGCCTGTAGCTAGCGTTCATCATTAGCCAGGATCAAACTCTTCGTTGTAAATCATATCTGTAAATGTCCCGAAGGACATCACTTGTCAAATTGTTTGTACTGGCCGGAATTAAAAAAGTATATCAAATCTATTGACGGTTCGTTTTTCGTTCCTTACTTACTTTGTTGACCTTTGACCAAAAAAATCAAAGGACACGTTGTACTGCTTGTCTGTATGGAATGTTGTCAAGGATCATCTTGCTTTCGTAAGCAACGCTTGTTGTTTGCCGAAAGCGAGTACAAAGGTAAGGCAATTTTTGAAACTGCAAAAACTTTTCAGCAACTTTTTTTCATAAAAAATCGAACTTTTTCAAACGAGCATTGATTTTCAAAGGATTACATCAAAAACTTTTTTTTGACAAAATTCAACATATCCAACCCCTGCCGCTGAAAACATGAAAATCAATCTTGAGCCGAGAGAATCTCCTCTAGCTTGTGCGCATCAAGATTCAGCATGAACTTACCGTCTTTTGCCACGGATATTGCGCCGGTCTCCTCGGAAACCACAATCGCAAGCGCATCTGTCTTTTCGGCAATTCCCATCGCCGAACGGTGACGCAAGCCGAGTTCCTTGGGGATACTGAGGTCATGCGATACCGGAAGAATACATTGAGCCGCCACAATGCGGTTGCCACGTACTATAATGGCACCATCATGCAAAGGGGCATTTTTGAAGAATATCGCTTCGATAAGACGCTGTCCCACATTCGCATTTATTACCTCGCCCGTAGAGGCTATCTCACCAAGGGGGTCATTCTTTTCAATGACAATCAGCGCCCCTACCTTCTGCTGAGCCATACTTGCGCATGCAAGAACAATTGGCACGACAGCCTCATTGCCGTCATCCTCACTATCTTTACGCGAGAAGTACGATGAGATAAAACGAAGTCTCCTGTTCGAGCCCAGACGCTTGAAGAAGTTGCGAACCTCTTCATGAAAGATTACAATCAGCGCGATAGTTCCCACACTCATCAGCTGGTCCATTATTGAGCCGAGGAGGCGCATATCCAAAAGGTAAGAGACTATTACCCAGATAAAAAAGAAGACAAGTATGCCAATAAACACGTTGAGCGAACCAGACTCTTTCATAAGTCTATAAAAGTAGTACAGTATTGCCGCAACGAGCAGTACATCTACAATATCAATTATCGAAAAGTTTGCAAACATTACTATATATAAATAAGTATTATCATAAAAAACAGCATTTTACCGCATCGAATTCAACGCGTACCCCTCATCGCCTGATACAGCTTTACCGTATCGACAGCCTCTTTGACATCGTGAACACGGAGGATATCGGCTCCTTTCATCAAAGCAGCCATCCCCAGCGCCACAGTTCCCGACAAGGCTTCATCAGCCGTTATGCCAAGAGACCTTGTAATCATTGACTTGCGTGAGACACCGACAAGAAGCGGAGCATCGAGCACATTGAACTCACGTAGATTATCCAACATCAGAAAATTCTGCTCCAGACTCTTTCCGAAGCCGAAACCGGGGTCTACGATAATATCTTTTACGCCGCACTGCCTCAACTGCCACATCTTTGCAGCCAAACGCTGCAGCACCTGCGGCAAGAAATCATCATACTCCACTTTTTCACCCGCAAAACCTACAGAATGCGTAAGCACATAGGGCACATTCAGTTCCACGACAGCCCGCAGCATATCTTCATCCCACTCATAACACGAGACATCGTTGATTATCGAGACATTATGTTCACGGACACATTCCATTGCCACCTTGCCGCTGAATGTATCAACAGACACCACAGCCTCGGGCAGTTCCTCATCAAGCAACGAGAGAACTTCATGAAGCCTTGCCAGTTCAACATCCGGCGATACAGGCTCGCTTCCCGGACGGGTTGAACAGGCACCGACATCAAGTATCGCAGCACCGTCGGAGAGCATCTTCCTGGCACGCTCGACAAGCTGCACGCCACCGGTACGCGACCCCTCATAAAAAGAGTCGTGCGTTACATTCAGGATTCCCATCACAAGTGGATTCCTGAATGACAGAAGCCTTCCTTTCACATTTATCGACCGCTCCATATAAAATCAATGCTGATACAAGACATAATGCGCCTACTTGTTTCAAATTACAAAGAAAACACAAATTCCGGAAGATACGTCACATTAGAATCCACTTTTATTCATTTTTTACGTTTTTGTAAATATTAAAAATATAAAAAGCCATGACAACGGGGTTATTATCTGTCGGAAAAAACTTAAAAATCGACCTATTTGCACTATATTTGCAATTGATTGCAAAACAACAAAAAAACATACAGTCATAACAAAACCCAAATGAACAGTACAAGATTCAAAATAGCAGAACACGTATTTGAAATCGAGTCACAGGAGGTAGATATTGTAAAATTATTGCCCAATCTTGAACCTTTCTTGACCGATGAGGAGCAGGAACCACTGTTTTACATCAAAATAGACAACAGCATTAACCCGTCATGGCGAGGGTCAAGAATAGGTTTTTTCCCATGCCCGTCGGCCAGTTTCGAAGTATATCGACAGGATAGCGGCGCCTACCAGATTCTAATACTTCTTGACGGCAAGATACCATGTGCATTCATTGAAAGCGACAGCGAATACAAGAACTTCACGTTGGCCACCCGTGGCTCGACGGCAAATACCATCTTCGGCATCGACAACGCCCTTATGGTAATATTTACCATATGTTCTGCCAAACATGACACCTTGCTAATGCACTCATCCGTTGTCGAGAACGAAGGCAAAGCATACATGTTCCTTGGGGTGAGCGGCAGAGGAAAGAGCACACACAGCGACCTTTGGGTAAAGCATATACCCGGAAGCACTCTCATAAACGATGACAATCCAGTATTGAGGATTGCTGCAGACGGCACGCCGATAGTATACGGTTCTCCATGGAGCGGCAAGCGCCCGATATACAAGAACGTGCACTACCCCATCGGCGGCTTTGCTTCAATTGAACAGGATAAGGAGAACAGGATACACAAGGAGAGTATACCCGTCGCGTTCGGGATACTCCTGAACTCATGCTCAACGCTGAAATTCGACAAGAAAATACACATGAGCATATGCGGCACAGCCAGCAAGGTTCTTGAGAGAATACCGGTATACACCCTTTCATGCCGTCCCGATAAGGAAGCTGCAGAGGTTTCAAGCAACGTACTTAAAGCATGAAACAACAGACAGGCACGGTCAAGAGGGTCGACAACCACTCCTTCATGCAGGAGATAAGACGGCTCTTCAATGAAGGCAACAGAAAGAGTGTCACTTTTGTTGTAAAAGGAGTCAGCATGCGTCCGTTCCTTGAAAGCGGAAGAGACAAGGTCGTACTTGCACCTCCACGTAAACCCGCTATTGGTGACGTAGTCCTGGCGGAAATAAGGAAAGGGACCTACGCCCTACACCGTGTAATAGAGATTGAAGGCGACACATACATAATGCGAGGCGACGGCAATCCGTTATGGATGAAAGAGAGTTTTCACGAAGATGACATAGTAGGTATAGCCGACGCATTCATAAGAAAAGGGAAGCTCGTTCCGGTAAACAGCCGCAAATGGCGCCGGTACTCATCATTATGGAAGTTATTGACCCCGCTGCGCAGGATTATATTGGCAATTTACCGAAGAATATAAAATAATATGTAATATGAAAGCAAAAAAAGGATTTGAATTACAGAACGTATGCGGAGAGTACATCATTGTACCTGCCGGAATAGAGAACGTCGATTTCAGCCGAATCATCAGCCTGAACCCCACCGCAGCATTCCTGTGGGAGAAGGTAAGCAGTCTGGAGGAGTTTACCATTGAGACGCTGGTGGAAGCCCTCCTTGAGGAGTATGAAGTAGAAGAGGCTGTCGCACGTGAGGATTGTCTCTTGATGGTAGAGCGCTGGAAAGAACTTGGACTCGTAGAAGAATAAGCCACGTATTGTTCCTGCACGCACAGAGCGCACCGCTGCCAAGAAGCCAATATCTACACTACCCACTTTTACATCAGGCAGCGTAACACTGCAGCAGCCTAGTGCCGGCACATCACAGGCAAGCACATGGCCGAATGCAGTTTCACAATTATCATAACCCGAGTAGACAACCAGACGCTTGCCATCAATGACATCGAAACAAAAACCGACAGGCAAAAAGACCTTGTCCACAAGCCCCTCGCACCCACACAAGAAAGTCTGCATCACTATATAATCGATACAGAAGTCTTCCTTAAACAACAAAGAGGTGTATCTAAAGAAAGCATCTTTTTGTAATGTTTTCTATTTTCAAGCGTCATGTAAATAGAACAGTATATAATTATATGATATGAAAAGACTATTATTCATCCTTCTGCTGTTGGCAGGGACGGCAACACAGGCACAGGACAGGCTTGAGCCTTACAGGGAACGTACCGAAGAAGATGGGTTATCAACGGTGTTCTACGAGCAAGAGTTATGGCGTTTACTGAATCCCAATAACGCCGAATGGGGTGTTCTACGCGACATTGAGCTAATGACAGAGGCTTCGCTGACCTATGATGCCGAAACCCATTCGCTTGTCTTTACCGAAATAGACGGAATATTGTGGGGCATTGTTATAGATGCTACAACCAAAAGAATTGAAAAAGGGAACACCGTCCGGTTCAAAGACCGCAAGAAAGTCAAGAGAAGCTACAAGGCACCGGGCACAAAGAGCATTAGCCTTGCAATTCCAGACGAAATGGCCGGCAAACTGAAGGCACTTTGGCTTGCAGCTGTAAGCACTCCTGCAAAGAATGAACTGTGTTTACTTGGCGGGGTAACCTTTACATATTTTGCCGACGGGAAGAAAGCAGAAGGAAAAGGAGGAAAAATAAGAGATTGGATTAGGGTTCCACGTTTATCTGCACTGGCAAGCAATCTCATCAAGGCCGTTCAGGAACAGGATAAGGAGATGATACTGCAACTGGAACCGGAGATTGATGAACTGTACGAATTATTCCTCAACGGACAATAAGCAAGGTGATAATATAGCAGTTGACCCATGGTACTTGTCATATCGAAGAAGCTCAGCGACTGAGATATCTCAGTGTCGTTTTTAAGATCCCTCGTCGCTACGCTCTGTCGGGATGACAGATTCAGGAAAAAAGTTTTTGCGGGTCTACATCTATATTATTGCTACAAACTATCAGGAAACAAAAAAACCGGTTCACAGCAAAGTGAACCGGTTTTCAATTATATAAATTTCAATTACTCAGCACGGAGTGTGAAACGCTGGAAGCCTGTAGCTGTAAGCTCCTTATCGAAGCCCTTCAAGAAATCAGCAACAGAAATCTTCTCGTTCTGGCAGTAGCCCTGCTGGAGCAGGCAAACCTCCTTGTAGTATTTCTGGATACGACCGTCAGCGATGCGAGCGATCATATTCTCGGGCTTACCCTCCTCACGAGCCTTCTCCTCTGCTACAACGCGCTCCTTGGCAACCAAAGCAGGATCAAGATCCTCGCTTGTAAGTGCAAGAGGTGCAGAAGCAGCAATCTGCATAGCAATCTCGTGACCTGCATCCTCGTTAGCCTGTGACAACGCTACCATTGTACAGAGCATATTCTTCTTCTGGTGGTTATATGTATATACGTTCTCACCAATGAGAGTCTTGTAACCGTCAAGCTCCATCTTCTCGCCGGTGATACCTGAACGAGCTACGATAGCGTCCTGAACTGTACCCTCGCCCATGGGGAGAGCCTTTACTTCCTCGATAGTAGCGCACTTAGCAGCTACAGCAGCATCAAGGATATCCTGTGTCAATTTAACAAAGTCAGCACCCTGAGCAACGAAGTCGGTCTCACACTTGAGAGCGATGATTGCAGCAAAGCCATTCTCTGCCTTTACAAGAACACAACCCTCAGAAGCCTCGCGGTCGCTACGCTTAGCAGCTACCAGCTGACCCTTCTTACGGATAATCTCGATAGCCTTCTCAAAATCGCCCTCACCTTCGGTCAAAGCGTTCTTGCAGTCCATCATACCAGCACCTGTCATCTGACGGAGCTTGGCAATATCAGCCATAGTTACAGCCATAGTATTTTCTTTGATTTTAATGATTAATAATTATGAGAATCACTCTGCAGCCTCCTCTGATGCCTCAGCAACCTTAGCTGTGCGAGCCTTGGTTGTACGGCGGCGTGGAGCCTTCTTCTCTGCATTCTCATCGCCCTCTTCAGGTGCGTCAACCTTCTCTACCTTACGCTCCTCGAGACCCTCAGCGATAGCTGCACAGCAAGCGTCGAGGATAACCTCTACTGACTTTGTAGCATCATCATTTGCCGGGATTACGAAATCGATATCGTTAGGATTAGAGTTTGTATCAACGATTGCGAATACGGGGATACCAAGACGGTTAGCCTCGTGAACAGCAATGTGCTCCTTCATTACGTCAACCACGAAGATTGCCGAAGGAAGACGTGTCAAATCTGCGATAGAACCGAGGTTCTTGTCGAGCTTTGCACGCTGACGAGAAATCTGAAGAATCTCGCGCTTTGAGAGGTTAGAGTATGTACCGTCCTGTGTAAGCTTGTCGATAGTTGCCATCTTCTTAACAGCCTTACGGATTGTAGGGAAGTTAGTCAACATACCGCCTGGCCAGCGCTCGATAACGTAGGGCATACCTACTGACTGTGCCTTCTCGGCAACAATCTCCTTCAACTGCTTCTTTGTAGAGACAAAGAGAACCTTCTTACCGCTCTTTGCAATCTGCTTCAAGGCCTCAGCAGCAGTCTCAGTCATAGCTGCAGTCTTGTGCAAATCGATGATGTGGATACCATTGCGCTCCATTAAAATATAAGGAGCCATTGCAGGATTCCATTTACGTTTTAGGTGTCCGAAGTGACATCCTGCTTCTAATAATTGTTCAAATGTTGGATTTGCCATTTTGTTTTTTTCTTTTTTTGTTTACATTCAA
>JAFXGX010000052.1 GCA_017536695.1 Bacteroidaceae bacterium
AACGAAAGCCTGGAGTGGCAAGCAAGCGCCCGACCGAATGCTCACCTATGGTGGCATGAGCAAAGGGCGCTTGTGACGATTTTTTCCGAGTGCCGAAGTTTTTGGTACTTTTTGCGTCAAAAAGTACAGCAAGAACGACAACAAGAAGAATAAACGACAAGAGATTAAGGGTAAAACAAACCAAGGAATAACAGTTTTATTTAGTTGAGTTATTTCGTCCACACGAAATTTCTACTGAGCCGTCATCCTATTCTTGCGATGGTCTTGATGTTCTTTATCTTCTTCAGGTTCTCGCATATGTTCTTTACATCTTCGACATCGTGTACGTTTATCCAGAATGTACCCTCGAAGATGCCGTTGTTGCTCTCGATGTGCATCTTCTGGATATTGGCATTGAGCTGCTGGTAGATGATGGTCGTTATCTCGTGCAGTACGCCCATGCTGTCTATTCCCGTTATCTGTATCGGTACGGCAAAATAGAGCTGCTTGTGTGTCTCCCACTTGGCTGCGAGAATTCTGTCGCCGTGGCTACTCTTGAGGGTATTGGCTATGGGGCAGCTGCGCTTGTGTATGACTATGTGCTTCTCCTCATCGTAATAGCCAAGGACATCATCCCCGGGAATGGGGTGGCAGCAGTCGGCAATGATGAAGCTTCTCTTGAGGTTCTCGTCGGTAAGGTTCAGTGCCTTCTTGCGGTCGACATCTTCGTATCGCGTAACCTCCTCATCTTCGCTCTTCTTGTCGCGGTTGAACGAGAACAGTGACTGGAAACTGAACTTCTTGTTGCCGAGCAGTGCGTCCTTGTCTTCTGTACCCAGTACGATGGTGCCTTTGCCTATGGCTGCAAGCAGCTCCTCGCGGCTCTTCAGTTTGTGCAGCTTCCACAACTTTTCGATGTTGCCCGAGTAGTTGCCGAGACCCTCTTTCTCGAGGAACTGGTTCAGCTTCTCTTCGCCTTCGTTCTGCAACAGTCGCTGCTGACGGCGCAGTGCAGCCTGTATCTTGGCACGTGCCTTGGCTGTGGTGGCGAACTCCAGCCAGCTCTCTTCCACGCGCGGGGCATTGGAGGTAAGTATCTCTACCTGGTCGCCGCTCTTTAGCTGGTGGTTCAGCGGAACGAGCCTATGGTTTACCTTGGCTCCGATACAATGGTTGCCGAGGAAGGTGTGGATGCTGTATGCAAGGTCAAGGGCTGTACAGTTCTGGGGCATGGTCTTTATCTCTCCTTTGGGGGTAAAGACAAAGATTTCTGTTGCGTAGAGGTTCAGCTTTATCGTATCAAGGAAGTCAAGCGCGTTGGGCTGCGGGTCATCAAGAATCTCCTTTATGGTGTGCAGCCAGTTTTCGAGCTGGTCATCGTTGGTGTTCTCGCCCAGGCTCTTGTATTTCCAATGGGCTGCGATGCCTTTCTCAGCTACCTCGTTCATCTTCTCGCTCCTTATCTGCACCTCTATCCACTCTCCGCGCTGGCTCATGAATGTGGCATGCAGTGCCTTGTAACCGTTGGTACGTGGCTTGTTTACCCAGTCGCGCAAACGGTCGGGGTGGGCATTGTACAGCTTGGTAAGGGCAATGTAAATGTTGAAGCATTCGTTGTTCTCATCTTTGCCCTCGCGTGGTGTGAATATTATTCGCACGGCAAGGATGTCGAAGATATCCTCAAATGCGACATGCTTCTTCTGCATCTTGTTCCAGATGGAGTAGGGCGATTTGACACGTCCGATTATATGGTAGTTGAATCCCAATGTATCGAGCTGTTCACAGATAGGTTGCGTGAATTCGGCGTATAGTATGTCGCGTTCCCTTTGGGTCTTCTCTATCTTCTTCTCTATGCGGGCATACTCCTCGGGGTGCTCATATTTGAAACTGAGGTTCTCGAGCTCGGTCTTGATTTTGCTCAGTCCCAGACGGTATGCTATGGGTGCGTATATATATAAGGTCTCACCGGCTATCTTGTACTGTTTGTTGACCTGCATGAACTCCAGAGTGCGCATGTTGTGCAGACGGTCGGCAATCTTTATTAGTATGACGCGTATGTCCTCGCTCATCGTCAGCAGCAACTTCTTGAAGTTCTCGGCCTGTTCCGATGCGTGCGCTCCGAAAACTCCTCCCGAAATCTTGGTAAGCCCGCCTACAATCTCGGCAATCTTGCTGCCGAAGAGGTTCCTTATGTCCTCGATGGTGTAGTCGGTGTCCTCTACAACATCATGAAGCAGGGCGGCGCATATTGATGTGGAACCAAGTCCAATCTCCTTGCACACTATGCGTGCAACTGCGAGGGGGTGCATGATATATGGCTCGCCGCTATGACGACGGACACCTTTGTGTGCCTGTCGTGCAAAATTGAAGGCTTTGGTTATGAGCTCTACTTTCTTGCGGTGCTGCGATGCCAGATATATGTCGAGCAGTTCCTGAAAGGCAGCATTTATGGTAGCCTCCTCATCAATGATTTTCCTTTCCTCGTAGTTGTCCATGGCGTTACTTGTATATCTTCAGATACTTTCCGGCACGAATCTTGGTATTACGCATTCCGTTCCATCTCATTATCTGCTTTACAGTGACTCTGTATTTGCGGGCGATGCTTCCCAGGTTCTCTCCGTTCTTTATCTTGTGGCGGATAAGATTGCCGTTGCCGTCATCGTTCTTCTTTGCATCGCTGAGCATCTTCTCGATGCTCTGCTCGGGGAAATAGAGTGCTGCATTGTGCTTGTATATGCTGTCCTCGTTCTCCACGAACTTTGCGATTATCTCATTTGTAAGGCGCAACACGTACGGCTCATTCTCGCCGGGGATGATATCCTTTATGAACTGCGGGTTGAGTGCCCTTATTTCCTCGATATCTGCTCCGCACACCTCTACAATCTGCTTGAAGTGCAGGTTCTTGCTTACAAGGATTGTGTCTGTGGTAACAGGGATGTTAGGTTCCATGGGGCATATCCCATGGTCCTCATAGAATGTCATTATGTAGTTGGCTGCAATGAACCCCGGAAGATAGCCGCGGGTCTCACGTGGCAGCCAAGGGTATATCTTCCAAAAATCGGTCTTGCCGCCCGAGCGTCTGATTGCCTTGTTGACGTTGCCGGGGCCACAGTTGTATGCAGCAATGGCAAGTTCCCAGTTGCCGAACATTTCGTAAAGGTCCTTGAGGTATCTGAGTGCGGCTTTTGTGGACTTGATAGGGTCGAAACGCTCATCTATGTAGTTGTTCGACCTTAGGCCGTAGAGCTTGCCTGTGGTGAACATGAACTGCCACAATCCTTTGGCACCCATTCTGGATTTAGCCTTGGGGTTCATTGCCGATTCTATGACAGGAAGGTATCTCAGTTCGTGTGGAACGCCCAGCCTGTCAATCTCCTCCTCTATTATGGGCATGTAGAACTCCGAGATTCCAAGCATGTACGATACCTGCGAACGCATTTTCTTCGCGTAGCGGTCAATGCATGTGCGTACCATGTTGTTGTACGGCATCTTCACTATTGTTGGCATGCTTGCGAGGCGTTTCGCGTACATGGTGTCTGTCATGACAATGCTCTCCCAACCGCTTGTGTTGCAGTCGAGCTTCCTTAGCAGTGTGCGTGCCTGCCATGAGTTCAGCAGACTGTCGGTGTTTGCATTCATGCTCTCGGGAACCTCGAAGAGACATGAGTCGCATTCAATCTCCTCAATATCTATCAGGAGTTCGTTATCTGTAGCATTTTCAACCGGTGTCAGTCTTGTTTCGAATCCGTTATCGCTGTACTCAACGGTATCCTCCGCAGTGTCATTGTTCCAAAATGTATTCTTGATGGCGCTGCATGATGCCAGGGCGGTTGTTGCAAGAAATGTAAATAGTATTGTCTTGAATGTATGTTGCATCGTTAGAATGAAATATTGAAATTAAGTCCGTAATAATCCTCGTTTAGGGACTCACAGCCTCCTCTTATCCTTTGAGGCTCTATTGTAAGGTTAATATCCTCGGTAATGTCGAAGCTTGATAGCTGCGCATCTACGTATGCGTCAATCACTGATACCGCGTATACGCCTATGAAGGCAAATATACTCATGTCGCGCCAGCGGCGGTAGCGGTCTTTCCTTTTCTTGAATACTTTTGTCAGGTACTCCTTGTTTGCGTCGAAGTTGTATCCCGGACGGAAAAAATCCTTGTAAGAGTCGGTATTCGGGTTGCTGTCCATTATGTCGAGGTAGGCCTGACGGTAGTCCTTGTACATCTGCCCGTTCCAGTTATAGGCATAGAGACAGCCTACAAAACCTCCGTATACAATAGGGAGTTTCCAGTATTTCCTGTTGTATATCTGTCCGCCGCCTGGAATGATTATCGCAAGCCAGGTTGCCTTAATCGGGTCGGCTTTCCTCAGCTTCATCACCTTGGGCGCATCCTTGCTCTCTGGTGCAAGGTCGCCTTTTATGGCAAGCGTCGCGTCAATCTCCCTGTATGTGTTCTCGGCAAGAGCAGAGTCGGGGAGTATATATGCTACACCTGTCTCATTGGTGACATCCTCCTGTGCAGTGGTCGGCTGCACCGCAAGGAGCATCAGCAGCGCGATGATAGCATGAAGCATGTATGTAGAGTAACTCTGTTTCACTGTTTACCGGTTGAGTTTGTCAAAAATTGATATTATGCGTTCAAGCTCTTTTTCATCCTTGAACTTGATGCTTATCTTTCCGCTGCCTTTCGCTGAACATGTGAGTTGCACGGGGGTCTGGAAGAATTGTGTCAGATGTTTCTTGAGCTGGTGGTATACGGCATCCTGCTTCTTGCCCTCTGCTTTCTTTTCGGTACTCTGTCCACTCTTGCCCTCCTTTACTTCCCTGACTATCTCCTCTACCTCGCGCACTGAGTAGTGGTTCTTCTCAATCTCATGGAATATGTCCAGCTGGTCACTGTGCGAGTCGAGCGACAGTAGAGCCTTGGCATGTCCCATGTCAATCCTCTTCTCTTTCAGAGCCACCTGTATGGTGCCCGGCAAGCGAAGCAGACGCAGGAAGTTCGCGATTGTGGCACGTCCTTTGCCGACTCTCTTGCTGAGTTGCTCCTGTGATAGGTTATGCTGCTCGATGAGCTGCTGGTATGCAAGGGCAATCTCCATCGGGTTGAGGTCCTCGCGCTGGATATTCTCGATGAGTGCCATCTCCATAGTGTCCTCATCATCGGCCTTGAGTATATATGCGGGTATGGTGGTCTTGCCCGCAAGTTGTGATGCGCGGAAACGTCTCTCGCCGGCGATAATCTGGTATGTGTCATCCTCCATCTTGCGCAGGGTAATAGGCTGTATCACTCCGAGCTCGCTGATAGAGTCGGCAAGTTCGCGCAACGCCTCCTCGTTGAAGTCGCGGCGGGGCTGGTTGGGGTTGGCGAATATCTTTGCAATCTCAATCTCCCCGATTGATGATGAGCCTGATGTGCGGACTGCCTCTGTCGAGATAAGCGCATCAAGTCCGCGTCCCAATGTGAATTTCTGTTTTGCCATTTTAGAAGCCGTTTGAATTTCTAAAAAAGTTGTTATTGTATTGGAAATGTCAGTTGTTTCTCTGTATTATCTCTTCGGCAAGCGCAAGGTAGTTCTTCGCTCCTGTAGATTCTGCGTCATACATGATTACGGGTATACCCATACTTGGCGCCTCTCCCAAACGTATGTTTCTCTGTATTACAGTGTTGAATACAAGTTCGCGGAAGTGCTTCTTCACCTCGTTATAGACCTGATTGCTCAGTCGCAGGCGCGAGTTGAACATCGTGAGCAGGAACCCTTCGATGTCGAGTTTGGGGTTTAGGTTCGACTTTATAATCTTGATGGTGTTCAACAACTTGCTGATACCCTCAAGTGCGAAATACTCGCACTGTACAGGTATTATTACCGAATCGGCGGCAATGAGCGAGTTTACTGTTATAAGACCCAAAGAGGGTGAGCAATCTATCAGTATATAGTCATATTTTTCCTTAATAGGCGCAAGGGCATCGCGCATGATTTTCTCTCTGTTGGGCATGTCGAGCATCTCAATCTCGGCACCAACGAGGTCTATGTGCGATGGGATTATCTCAAGCCCCTCGACGCATGTCTTGTGTATTCCCTCCTCGGGTGCAGCCTTACAGATTAGACATTCATAAATGGAGCATTCGATGCTACGTATATCAATGCCAAGTCCTGAAGAGGCGTTTGCCTGCGGGTCGGCGTCTATTACAAGAACTTTCTTTTCCAGTGTCGCCAATGACGCAGCAAGGTTGATGGCGGTCGTCGTCTTTCCCACACCACCTTTCTGGTTGGCCAATGCAATTATCTTTCCCATAGTTTCTTAATCGTTTCATTTACGGATAACACGCTCAGCGTCAAGGGGGAGTGCTTGTCTGTTGCCTTGTTCTCCCGGGCTGTAACGTAATCCAATATTCGGCAAAGGTAGGAAAAAAAAAGGAATATCTTTTACAGTTTATTTATTAGTTATGAACAGGCGCGCGTGAAAAGTGATAAAAAGTGTTACAGCGCGCTGTAACACTTTTTATGACAATGATTGACATAGAAACTGCCTGTCCTGTAAAAACGTTTTCTACTGTCTGATGATGAACTTATGTCGCTCTGTCATGTTTCCTCTCTCTGTTACCACGATGTATATGCCTTTGGCAATGCCTGCTGTTGAGATTCTGTGGCCGTCGGCTTTCTTGATGAGCTTGCCGTCGGTTGAGTAGACGGCAATACCTGTTATGCCGTTTGCGCCAGTAATGGTTCCGTCGGCAATTAAAATGCCGTTCTCGCTCTGTGTAATCTCCTCGACAGCAGTCTCATCGCCCTTGCGTACAATCTTTACAGTATAGCTTTCGGCGCGTGCCACTCCCTTGGCCTCAAGGCGGTTGCCTGAAACAATTATGTATTGTATACCGTTCTTTGCGGCCGATTGTGTCCATCCAAGCGACCACATGTCACCCATTATGGTAAGCAGATATGTGTTCCAGTCGCCATAGTACTGGTTCGTGCCGAACACTCCATATTCATTCAGGTATCTTCCGTCGGCATTGCTCGTAATCTTATAGCAGTTCTTGTATCCGCTTTCCTTTTTGATTTTCCACTCCTGGGCTGCCTTCGGGGTAATCACCTCCTTGAATGTCGGGGTACCGCCGCTGCCATTTACATTGTTGTTCGTGAGGTAGCGGTTGCCGTCCATTATGTAATAGACTTCGTAATCGCTTATCATGTTCTCCTTGGGCTCCCCGCCAAGCGGAACAAGGTCGAAGATGTACTTGTCGGGCAGGGCTTCGCTCGAGCTGCTCTGCTGTATGCGTGTGCCGCTTACAGTCCAGAACTTTGTGCCGGCACTGCCGGCGTTCTGTATGGCATATTTGCCGTTTGCAAGGAGTGTGATTTCGTATGTGTGCCAAACAGCCTCGTAAGGGTTGGTATCGTTGCTTACTGTGAATGCTCCCTTTTCATTCAGATAACGGCTGTCCTCAACGTTTACAATCTTGTATCGACCGGTACTTGCATCAAGTGATATCTTCCACTCCTGTCGTTGTGGACGTATGGTGTCGACTGCGCTCTTGAAGATGGGGGCGCTGCTTGCGACATTAGGCTGCGTGTTGGTCAGATATCTGCCGTTGTGCATTATGTAGTAGGTTCCGTTCTCGAGCACCTGTGCGGGGAATACGTCCAGACGATAGTCGTAGCTTTCCTTGTATTTTGCCACAAGCTCGCCTGCACACTCCTTAAGGAACGGTTCTACATGTAGTGAACCTACAGCAGGGGAAGCAACCCGGAGCGAACCAGCAAAGTCGCGTGAACGTATTGCGGACTGTGCTTCAAGGTTCTCCTGATACTTAAGATAGTTCTCAATGAACTTTTCGGGGTTCTCTTCGGCAAGGGCGTTGTTCATTTCCACGAGTGCAATGCCGCGCAGACCCATATGTTTCATGGTCTGGAGCCAAGGCTCAATTTCGCTTGTGAGTTCCTCGGCTTCATCGGTTGCGAGCAACGTCTCGGCCGAGTTTGTGAATTTGTTGAACTGCTCGGCGATAGCTGCGAATGCCGTGGCTCTGTCATTCTCGATATTGTTGCGGTAAATCTTTTCGGCTTCCACAAATTCCGGTGATTCATTTGTACGACGCAGGCCATGCACGTTGGGGCCAAGATCCACATTGTTCTCACAGAAGAAACGGAATGCTTCATAGTTCTCGGGCATTATATATTTCAGTGCGGCCTCCCATGATGTATCAGCGTCATATGCCGGCATGTTCCAGCAGTAGTCTCCGATGCTGAAAAGAGATACTTTTGAGGCTTCGGCATACTCCATTGGATTTGCTACGAATCCTGACATCATATCGGCAATGTCAAGGTCGTTGCCGTATGTGGGGCCCATAAGAAGATGGTCGATGCAATAGTCGCTCACGGGGTAGTTGAGCCAAATGTATGCATTGCGTTTTATCTGCCCGTTAATCCACTCCATGTCACCCTTGTTTATCATGTCCACCACGCTGTTTCCTGTCCACATTATATTTATGTCGGGGTTCATGATGTTGCCCAATGCGGGAAGATATACCGCATTCGCCCAGCCGCGGTTGTATTGCGTTGGGCATATAATCATTGGCCTGACGTCGGGATATGCGGCTTCGAGCTGCTGTGCAATGTAGTTCATCAGTTCGGCCTGTTCATCGCCGTGCGAACCGTCATCATTCCAAAGGTCATCCCAGAATACCGCGAATGTTCTAACGCCAAGCTTACACATGGCCTTCAGCTTGTTCACGATGTTGGCTCTGTCAGTGTCGTTCCATTGGATGTCCTCTCCCGGGTGTATCGCCCACACGAACTCGACCTTATTGGCCTTTGCTGCATTGACATACTCTGTAATCTGTGCGGCCTGTGTCGCGGGGTACTCCTCGCGCCATTTGCCCTTGTGGTAGGCATCATCTTTGGGGCCGTAGATGTATACATTCATCTTCTGACGGCCGAACATCTCAAAAAGTCCCATGCGGTTTTCCTTGCTGTAGGGGTTGCCGTAGTAGCCTTCCACCAATCCGCGTTGCGGCACACTGGGATAGTCGGTTACCGTAACCTCCATCACTTGAGGTTGCGAGGCAATCTGTCTGTAGGTCTGCACTCCGTAGAATGTGCCGCTGCCGTCATTTCCGGCAATGACTACCTTGTTGCCTTCAATGGCAAGATAGTAGCCTTCGGACTTTTGAGGTATGAGGTCGGCGTATTCGGCAACCGCCTCATCACTGCGCTCGCCGATGATTACCTCAACCGTGCCGTTTCCGGTGCTGAAACTTCTGTTGAACAGGTTTACGGCGTCAGTGTCGGCTGTTCCGGCGCCTGTAATGGTGTATGTGACGTCGTTGTTGAATGCAACCTTTCCGCTCCATTGTATTGATTGGGGAACGGGGTATACATTTGTTGTCTGTGCATTGGTTGTGCCTGGTATCACTGCACTTGCCAGTATAACCGCAGCAAGAAACGCTTTGTTTAAATGTTTAATCATAATATGTTTTATGCTTGAAAATGTATGTTACCTTATCAGCGTTTTTTTACCATTGATAATATATATACCTTTTTTCGGGGTCTCAACCTTGCGGCCTTGCAGGTCGTAAACACCCTCTGGTTCTCCGTTTTCATCTTTCACCTCGCTAATCCCTGTATCAATATCTGTTACCGGAGTAAAGAGCAGTGAACAGTTATACTCACCACCCTGTGGAATAAGATACTTGTCCAATGTCACCACATTTCCGCAACTTCCGTTACCGATACCCTTCTGGGCGCAGTCGAAATGAGCATAGACATCACCCTTTTGAAGTTCCCATGTATGGTTTGCTTTTTTTAGGTCAACATCACTATAATGCAATAGTGAGAAAGCAACATTTCCACGCGTCAATACCTTTACGCCATATCCCTCGTCAGGATTGAATAGGAACAAATCCCGTAATCCCTCACGATTACCCATACTTTGCGGTTTCGGGTAGGGCTCGAACATATCGCTCACGGTTGTATAGTAACGCCCGAGTGATGAGCCGCCACGGCGGTCAACATAGTTCTCGAACGGACCGTAGGCATAATACTCCACCTGTTCAAAACCGGCAGGGAATACCAATGACAGACCAATGCGGCGTGCATCCTTTGGAACCACATTATATGCAGCATCAATAAGCAGAGCACCATCGGCTGTAATTGTGTAGTTGAACTTGTATTTACAGAACCAGCCGCTTGCATTGATGACAACGTTTACAGATTTCTTGTCGGCAGCAAGAGTGAATGTCGCCGACTTTGACTGAATACCGTTCTTCTCATTGTATTCGCTGAGCGATTCTGTAGGCTTGTCATTCTCTACCCAGCGGTAGTTGTCATACTCGGGTCCCTTGACGATAAGGTCTTTGCCGTTGACAACCCATGAATTCATTGTTCCGTTGCCACCAAATGTCATCTCCATTACAGAACTCTTTACCCTGTAGCCACCTGAGACATTTTCAAGTACAAGCTCTTCATTGCCATTGAGTGCAAAAGAGGCGATATCGCGCTCGGCAAGAGTATACTGTTCTGTAGCTATTGCATAACCGGTATCAACCCAGCTCTGTTTTTCCTTGAAACACATTTCCACATTCAGCATCAGTTCAATACCATCGGCTGCTGTAGCACTATATGGCAACGTCACGACACCTTCTGTATTTGGTGCCAAAGAAGGCATCTCAACAACACCATTCTCAACCTCAACACCATCGGCAAGAACTGCGTAACGCAAATAGAAGCCATCGAGCGAAATGAAGTCATAATTGTTCTTTATTGTCAATTGCTTTGTCGCCGCATCGAAAGAGACAAACTTGACATACTGATAGACATATTTCACATTAGTCAGCTCGGGGCTCCATGCACGGTCGGCTGTAACAAGGCCGTTGTTCACGAAATTACCCTGATGAGGACCCGGGTAATCGAAGCCTGTGCGGTATCTGTTCATGCCATCTACTTTAAGATCGCCGTTCCTGATATCCTCGGCATCGTATATTGACTGGTCGACCCAATCCCAGATACAGCCACCGATACCGTATTTGCTGCTTTCAATTGCATCCCAATACTCCTTCAGGTTACCTACTGCGTTACCCATCGCATGGGCATATTCGCACATGAAATAGGGCTGTCCATTGGTGTTCCCATAGTATGGATAATCTGTATCGGCTTTTCCATTGGCATGAAGATCTACATCGGTCATAGTCGGGTACATCTCGGAATAGATATCGGAATGTGCAGTACCTGCACGGCTTGCGCCCTCGTAGTGGATTGGGCGTGGGTCAAGCGCACGCACTGCGGCGTATGTGTGGGCGAAGTTTTTTCCGCCTCCGCTCTCGTTGCCGAGTGACCAGAAAATTATTGACGGGAAGTTGCGGTCACGGTAAACCATGCGTACGGTGCGGTCAATGTACTGTGCTCTCCAACTCTCCTCATTGGTTATGCCGCCTGCCTCCTTGCCCTTGTCCCAATTGTAGTGACACTCGACATCTGCCTCGTCCATGCAATAAAGGCCGTAGTAATCGAACATTGCATTCATCTTTGCCTGGCGGGGGTAGTGGCTTGTGCGCACGGTGTTCATGTTTGCCTGCTTGAACATCTTTACATCGTTCAGCATTGTCGCAATATCAACAGAACGTCCTGTAACGGGGTGGGTGTCCTGCAGGTTAGCGCCCTTGAACAGCACTTTCTCGCCGTTGATATAAACGAGTCCATTCTTTATCTCAATGTGGCGGAAACCATATTTGGTAGAGAATACATGCTCTTCGTTGCCGGCAGCATCTTTCTGCACAACAACTACTGTGTAGAGATTGGGTGTCTCGGCTGTCCATGCAAGGAGAGCGGAAAGTCCGTCAAATGTGATGTCGGCAATCTTTGATGTTTCCCCTTCGGCAAACTCAAACGCAATGCTTTTCTTTGATACCTCGCTGCCGTCAGGAGCTATGAGGGAAACTTCAACGCTCTTGCTTGCGGCAATACCGTTACGGTTATCCATTTCAACCGCAACATTCATTGAACCGGCTGTGTAACCGCTTGACGCATCCAAATAAGAGGTTATGTAGTGGTCGCGGACAAAGGTCTTTGGTGTGGCAAACAGATATACATCGCGGTGTATGCCGCTCATGTGCCACATATCCTGTCCTTCGAGGTAAGAGGCGTCGCTCCAACGGATGACCTGAACGCAGACATTGTTCTTGCCTTGGCGTGCATGCTCTGTAATATCAAATTCCGCATCGTTGTTTCCGCTCTGTGTGTAGCCCACGTATTTACCGTTCATCCATACAAAGGCTGCTCCATAGATACCGTCGAAATGGAGGAAAAGACGCTTGTTGACCCAGTCTGCAGGTAAGTCAAAGTCACGGCGGTAAGATGCAACGGAATTCAGCAGACCACTCTTCATTTCAATCATCGGAGGATTGTTGTTGAACGCATATTCCACATTTATATACAGAGGGTCGCCGTAACCGTTCATTTCAAGGCATGAAGGAACGGTTATCTTGTCCCATGACGAAACATCGACATCGTCGCCCCAGAATGTCTCCTTGCCCGGGCGCTGGGCAACGCTTTCTACCCAATTGAGGTTCCAGGTGCCGTTGAGACTCAAGTACTCGGCATTCTGCGGTTCAATCCAAGGTAATTCATAACGCTCGTCGCCCTTCATCTTATCCACCGATGAGTATGGCATGTATGTTGCATGACCGTCCTCCTTGTTCTCCCCGAAGAATGTTTCATCTTCCCACACATTGGGCATGGGAATGTCATCGGGATATACCTGTACAAGTTCAAACAAGGAACCGCTGCTGTATCCATTGGTCATCAAGAGGTTCTGCCCGCTGGCTTTCATGCCATACCATGTGGTGCTTGTCTTTGCATTTATTCTGTATACGCCCTTCTCGCCCTCAATGGGTATGAACTGCAGCTGCTGGTTCGCGTTGCTGTATGAAGGGTCCCATAAAAGAGGGTAGTTCTTGCCGCCCAGAGAAACGTCTATCGCTTTGCTGAAATAAGGATTGTACAGCTGACAATACTCGACTCCGTTTGCATTGCGGCGCAATTGCCATACGAAATTGGCATTTCCGCTCTCATTGTATTCGTCAAGATATATTCTCGCATCGTTTGCATTGTTGCCACGGGTGTTCATTGCCATGCCGCTTGATTTCTCGCGGATAATGAAATAGCGTCCCATTACAGGCAGGTTTTCAATCTTCTTGTTCTTGATGTATTCCAAACGGAAATATGTGGACTCTCCGCTTGCCCCTTTTACCATGACAAGTGAAGCGTCATCCTGTACCTGCATTATATATGTGTGGTCGTTCTTGCAAAGCAACTGTACAATGCCGTCGGCTTCGTTTATGGTATTTATGTAAAAAGCCTGGTTGTCACTACATGTACCTTCCCACTGCAGTAGCTTACCGGGGTTGCTTGTCATGTCTATGGCTTGGCCGTAATTGTCGTTATAAAGCGCATACACCTGTTCCTTACCCGATAAAGAAACAAATGTCCATTCCTGGCCTTTTGACGTGGCGTCAACGTCGGCGATGTTCAAATAGGTGTTGCGCTTGGCAACGTCGCCATTTGTGATTGCCTTTCCGGTTGCGACATTCACGAGACGGAATACGTCACCGTCCTTAACGCCTTGTGCGTTGATACAGAGGGATGTTATGCCTATGAACAGCATTAACATCATGATTCGGTTTTTTGTCATGGTTATGATTGTTATATTTCTATTATTTTCGCTCGAATATTCTGTAAAAATAACATTTTATCTCTAATGTGCAAAATAAGTCAATAAATTTTTATAACTACCCTCCCTGTGTTAAAAAATGTAAAAGCGATTGCGCGCCCGTTGATAAATAACGTGAGTTCGATATAAACCTCAACCAAATCGCGAAACTGTTCATCCCGACTGTAGGGGCGGTACCAAAACGATAAATAATCTCAAAAAAAGCGAATGACAGAGATTTTTGCCTTCGGCGATTATTGTAACGCTCGTAGAGTAACATGGAATGAATTCTTGTTGCACTCGCTTAATTCAATAATTCACATTCGTTGCTCGCTAAAGTTCATCAAAACCTCTTTAATGTTTTCATTAAGGAAAAGTCGAGATGACAAACTCATTATAATGAATATAAATTGTTATATCGAACTCAGATTAAATAAATTTATTTCACCCGCTTGCATGAACTTTCGCTCGTTTATTCGTACCTTCACTTAAAGTGTAGCTACAGTCTGCACTCGCTGTAAAAACCAAAATAAACTTTGTTTTTGGCAAAGCCTTAGTTCCGGCGGCGCTCGTTGAAAAATAAATAAATTTATTTCACTCGCTTGCATGAACTTTCGCTCGTTTATTCGTACCTTCGCACATGAAAAATGAGATGATGCTATGAAAGAAAGACCTTTGATTTTGGTTTCCAACGATGATGGCTATTTGGCAAAAGGAATTAACTGTCTGGTTGGTGTGTTGCGTGAGTTCGGTGATGTGGTTGTAGTGGCTCCCCATACGGGACGCTCGGGAAAGGGGTGTGCAATAACAAGCGAGACGCCCATAAAGCTCTCCCTAATTTCATCGGAACCGGGCCTTGAAATTTACTCTTGTACAGGTACCCCAAGCGATTGTGTGAAACTGGCCTGCCATGCAGTGCTCAGCCGTAAGCCCGACCTTGTTGTCGGTGGTATAAACCATGGTGACAATTCTGCTGTAAATGCTCACTACTCGGGTACCATGGGTGTTGTGCTTGAGGGTTGCATGAAGGGTATTCCTTCTGTCGCTTTCTCGCTATGCTCACATGATGCCGACGCTGACTTTACTCCTACCTATGATATCATACGCAAAGTGGTGGCTCAGGTTCTCGATAGGGGTCTGCCCGTCGGCAGCTGCCTTAACGTGAATTTCCCCGTCTCGCCCTCCTATGCAGGCATAAGGGTATGCCGTCAGGCTGTGGGCAGCTGGGTCAACGAGTGGGCTTCGCATAATCATCCGCGCGGGGGCGAGTGGTGGTGGCTTACCGGGGATTTTGTGGTTGAGGACAAGGACCCTATGGCCGACCGTGTAGCTCTTGAGAACAACTACGTGGCAATAACTCCGACAACAATAGACTTTACCGATTACCGGCTGCTAAAAGAGATGCAGCAGTGGAATTTTTGATAACTCATAACCGATTGTTATACGATGAAATATTATCTTTTGGTAGGTGAGGCGTCGGGCGACTTGCATGCGTCGAACTTGATGAAAGCGATAAAGGCTGCCGATAGTGCGGCCGAGTTCCGTTTCTTTGGCGGCGACCTTATGTCAGCCGTCGGCGGAGAGCGTGTCAGGCACTATCGCGATACTGCATTCATGGGTTTTGTACCTGTGTTGCTGCACCTTCGCTCAATATTCTCGAACATGAGTTTCTGCAAGAAGGACATTGTTGCCTGGACTCCCGATGTGCTGATACTTGTTGACTACCCCGGTTTCAATCTCTCAATTGCGGAATATATACACAAGAATACCGATATCCCTGTGTATTACTATATTTCTCCAAAAATATGGGCATGGAAGGAGCATCGTATAAAGAATATCAAACGCGATGTCGATGAACTATTTTCTATTCTTCCGTTTGAAATCGAGTTCTTCGAGAAGAAGCATGATTATAAGATAAACTATGTAGGTAACCCTTGTGTGGATGCGGTAGATGCCTTTCTGCGTGGAAACCCCGAGGAGCGTACCTCGTTCCTGCGCCGTAATGCCATTCCCGACAAACCGGTCGTGGCGATTCTGGCAGGCAGCCGTAAGCAGGAGATTACCGCAAACCTGCCCGTCATGCTCCAGGCAATGAAGGACTTTCCAGAGTATCAGCCTGTAATTGCAGGTGCTCCGGGCATTGACAGGGATTTCTATAAGCCTTATCTTGAAGATGGCGCATGCATTGTCTTCGGTGAGACATATAATATTCTGAACAATGCTCATGCGGCACTTGTGACATCGGGTACGGCTACTCTTGAGACGGGTATATTCAGGGTGCCTCAGGTAGTATGTTATGCGACTCCCATGGCGCGTCTCTACTCTTGGCTAAAGAAACGTTTCCTGAAGGTGCGCTTCGTGTCGCTTGTCAATCTTGTCGCGGGAAAAGAGGTCGTGCGCGAGCTTGTCGCTGCTGATATGCGCCTCGAGAATGTCAAGGCTGAGCTTGTAAAGATTCTGCCTCTTGACAGTGAGGAAAGGAAAACGATGCTCAATGAATATGACCGTATGCTTGAGATTCTTGGCGATGCGGGTGCGTCGGAGCGTGCAGCCGGTATGATGGTAAAGTTGTTGAAAGAAAGGAAGGGTGGTTAATGTTTATTGTTTATTGTTTATTGTTTAATGTTTATTGTTTAATGTTTAATGAAGTGGTAATTCCACTTAGCTTTATACTCTTTACATTAAACCTTAAACATTCCGCATTAAACAAAAATATAGTGGTTAATGTTTATTGTTTAATGTTTAATGTTTAATGAAGTGGTAATCCACTTAGCTTTATGCTCTTTACATTAAACCTTAAACATTCCGCATTAAACAAAAATATGGTGGTTAATGTTTAATGTTTAATGGAGTGGTAATTCCACTTAGCTTTATGCTCTTTACATTAAACCTTAAACATTCCGCATTAAACAAAAATATGGTGGTTAATGTTTAATGTTTAATGAAGTGGTAATTCCACTTAGCTTTATATTCTTTACATTAAACCTTAAACATTCCGCATTAAACAAAAATATGGTGGTTAATTTTTAATGTTTAATGAAGTGGTAATTCCACTTAGCTTTATACTCTTTACATTAAACCTTAAACATTCTACATTAAACAATAGCATTGCAGGACGGCTATTGCCGTCCTGCAATGCTATATTCTGTTGATTATTAAATCAAACCTATAAGGCTCAGGTATGCAATCACACTTGGTGTGGCGAGTATCGTGCTGTCAAAACGGTCAAGCATTCCTCCATGTCCGGGCAGTATGTTGCCTGAATCCTTAATCTGCATCTCGCGCTTCATGCACGACTCAATAAGATCACCGAGCGTTGCTGTTGCGACTACTATGGCTGCCATGCCTGTCCATTGCCATACATTCATGATGTCAGAGATGTAGGAGAGCACTACTCCTGCTGCAATAGCCACGATTGCTCCACCGGCAAAACCCTCCCAGGTCTTCTTGGGTGAAACACGCTCGAACATCTTGTGACGTCCCATTGTACAACCTACACAGAATGCACCGGTGTCGTTACACCATATGAAAATGAATATGCATAGCGGCAGCAGCATGTTGTATGTCTCTCCCTCGGCAGCCCCTGCTGTAGAAAGCATGTTGAGCATTGCGAATGGCAGTGCTGCATATACCTGGCTCAGCGTGAAATAGGCAAAGTTGTCGAGTTTGCTTCCCTTGATGCTGAATACCTGCTGTATGAAAACGTATACCACAAGCGCTATGTACGGCGCGAATACGGCAAGCTTGTGTTCAAAGCCCAAATGGTAAACCGCGAAGAATGCTGCAAAGAGGTATCCTCCGCCGAGTATTGCCCACCATTTGCTGAAGGTGGTCTTTTTGTGCTTGGCTATAAGTGTGCAGAACTCCTTTACCGAGAGCATTGTCACGATGAGGAACAATAGCCCGAAGTAATTTTTACCTAACCACATTGAGCCTATCAGCACTATGCCGAATACAAGGCCCGTCGCTACGCGTGTAAGAAAGTTTTTCATTTTGTCAGTTTATAGTGTTTCTTTTCTTATTCTTCCTCAGCTTCTGCGGGGCTCTCCTGCGGAGCAGCGTCTGTCTGCGTCTCACTGCTTCCGTTGCTGTCGAAGATTTCCTCGCTGCGTGAGGCCCAAGGGCGCTTGCCGAATATTTTCTCGACATCCTCGGCAAAGATAACCTCTTTCTCTATAAGAATCTTCGCAAGTTCGGCATGTCCTTCCTTGTGCTCGCGCAATATTGCCTTTGCCCTCTCGTACTGCTCCGTTATCATCTTGTGTACCTCGCCGTCGATGGCTTCGGCAGTCTTCTCGCTGTAGGGGCGGTTGAAAGAGTACTCCTGGTTGTTGTAGTAGCAGAGGTTCGACAGTTTGTCGCTCATGCCCGCGTATGCAACCATGGCATATGCCTGCTTGGTAACACGTTCAAGGTCGTTCATGGCACCTGTGGATATGTGGCCGATGAAGGTCTCCTCGGCTGCGCGGCCGCCAAGGGTGGCACACATCTCATCGAGCATCTGCTCCTTGGTCGTTATCTGCCGTTCCTCGGGCATGTACCATGCCGCTCCGAGCGCTCTGCCTCGTGGAACGATTGTTACCTTGATGAGTGGGTTCGCATGCTCGAGGAACCATGATATTGTGGCATGGCCGGCCTCGTGGATAGCGATAGCCTCCTTCTCCTTTTGTGTGAGTACCTTGGTCTTCTTCTCAAGGCCGCCTATGATACGGTCGATGGCATCAAGGAAGTCCTGCTTGTCGATGGCTCTCTTATGCTTGCGTGCGGCAATAAGTGCCGACTCGTTGCATACGTTGGCAATGTCCGCGCCCGAAAAACCCGGTGTCTGACGTGACAGCAGGTCTACATCTACCGACGGGTCAAGCTTCAGCGGACGCATATGTACGCCGAAGATAGCCTTACGCTCGTTGAGGTCGGGCAGGTCTACATGTATCTGGCGGTCGAATCGTCCTGCGCGCAGCAGAGCCTTGTCAAGGATGTCGGCACGGTTGGTGGCTGCAATGACAATTATGCCGCTGTTGGTCCCGAAACCGTCCATCTCGGTGAGCAACTGGTTGAGGGTGCTCTCACGCTCATCGTTGCCGCCCATTGAAGGGTTCTTGCCACGGGCACGTCCTACTGCGTCAATCTCATCAATGAATACGATGCAAGGGGCTTTCTCCTTTGCCTGGCGGAAGAGGTCACGGACACGCGATGCGCCTACACCCACGAACATCTCCACGAAGTCGGAGCCCGACATCGAGAAGAACGGAACGTTCGCCTCGCCTGCCACAGCCTTCGCGAGCAGGGTCTTTCCTGTTCCCGGAGGGCCTACCAACAAGGCACCCTTTGGTATCTTGCCTCCAAGCTCGGTGTATATCCTCGGGTTCTTCAAGAAGTCGACAATCTCCTTGACCTCCTGTTTTGCCCCCTCCTGTCCTGCTACATCCTTGAAGGTTATTGTTGGGGTATTGTTCTTGTCGAACAGCTTGGCCTGTGATTTCCCTACGTTGAACACGCCGCCGCCGGCTCCACCGCCACCGCCGCTCATGCGGCGCATTATGAAAATCCAGAAGATGATGATAATGAGGAACGGACCGACGCTCCACAGGAAGTTGCTGAAGAAACCATTTTCCTTCTTGTAGGTCAATGAGCCGTCGAATTTTACTTTACCGTTCTCATCGGGCTGCTTCATCTCGAATATATACTCATCGAAATTGTCGGTCGAGCCTATTGTGGTTATCACAATCTGACGCGATTTCTCATCCAGTATCTCCTTCGGGAATACATATCCCGCAGAGTCCTTCTTCAGGTAGGCCTCCGCTTCGCCGTTCTCGTTTACGGTAATCTCCTCAATGTATCCTTTGGCAATGTATTCTCTTAGGTCGGAGTATCTTATTTCCTTGAGCTGGTTCTTGCCGTCCTCCCCGAACAGCAGTATCGACATCAGGATTCCGCCTGCAACGATGTAGAACCATGTGAAGTTGAATTTGGGTTTTCCTATTTTGGTCATATAAAAAAGATGTTCTGTTTATGTTGGGTCTCTTTTGACCTTGACAATTCAGTCAAGGTCGGGTATCTCTGTTATCTTTGCGTCCGCCCAAAGGTGTTCGATGTCATAGAATGCGCGCACGTCGGGCAGGAACACGTGTACCAGAATGTCGCCGTAGTCCATCGCCACCCACTGGCTGTTGCGCAGGCCGTCAATCGCGTATGGCTTCTTTCCGCAATTCTCGCGTACGGTGTCGGCAACGGAGTCTGTTATGGCGCTGACCTGGTTAGGTGAGTTTCCTTGACATATAACAAAATAGTCGCACACGCTGTTGCCGAGGTTCAACATGTCTACAACGACAATGCCTTTACCCTTTTTATCCTGAATACCCTCAATAATCTGTTCTATCAGTTCTTTAGCTTCAATTTTCTTTTCTTGCATATATTTATAATATGTTTTCAATTACACAAAGGAGTATTACAAGAACTATGCCAAACGGTTCCCGCGCATCAGCCTTTGATGAAGTGTGACAAAATGTCTGTCTTCATGTCTGTTTACTCTCCTTGTTTCCTATCTGCAAATATACCCTTTTTTTGCCTATATTAAAATAGTAGGCCTCATTTTTGCCTTGTTCCCCTTGTATTTGAAACTTTTTTCCTCTTTTTGTGATAAAAAAGTCGGGAAAATGTTTGTTTTATCAAAAAATGTTGTACCTTTGCATCGCAATTAAGCATTGGGCTATGGTGTAATGGTAACACTGCAGATTCTGGTCCTGCCTTTCCTGGTTCGAGTCCGGGTAGCCCAACAGAGAGCTTCAGTTATGCTGAGGCTCTTTTTTTGTGTGCTGCCTTTCCAAAGCTATATCCGGCTCAGTAGAAATTTCGTGTGGACGAAATAACTCAACTAAATAAAACTGTTATTCCTTGGTTCGTTTTACCCTTAATCTGTTGTTTATTCTTCTTGTTGTCGTTCTATCACATACTTTTCATGACTGAAAAGTACGCAAAAGGTCCCGGCACACGGAAATTCCAGTCGACCTCTTTTTTGTTCAAGAGTCGCAAGCGACATCTTTCAGTCAAAGAGGTCTTGC
>JAFXGX010000053.1 GCA_017536695.1 Bacteroidaceae bacterium
AAGAATGGGGGATGTTTGAGCGGTGGATTATCCTGTTGCTGTTATTGCGTGAATAGCGAGTTACCCCATTCCCTTATTTGCTGCGTTAAGACAACAACGGCAAGAATAAAACGACCGAGGGATGTTGCTTGCAACTCGTGAGCAAAGTTTTATTCGACTTGTAAACTTTGTGCCGGGCCTTTTGGTCCTTTTGGGCGCCAAAAGGACATGATAACAAGACTTGAAGAAAAATCCAAGTGAACAATCAAGGTTTATGACTGCCGTAGAATATTAGACGAGAGTTAGAAAAACTAAAAAAAAGGATTTCCTGAGGGGAAATACAAAGCTATTTAGATTTTGGGAAATAAAGTACGACTTCCCCCCAGACTTTGCTGGTGAGCCGGTATCTTGTCTTTTTTTCTTTTCATTTCTTGTGGGTTGATGATATTTTCTATAACTTGCCGCCGATTACAATTAAGATTTATTGCGTATTATTCAATAATTTTATTAAATGCGCTTGTGAAGTGATGATATTGCGGGGTTTGTGTATTGGTTTGCAATGTGTTGTACATTTTCTAGAAGGATATCTTTAATAATAATTATAAACCTTATAAGGTTATGAAAAAAGTTTTTTTAATTCTTGCATGTCTATGGACATGCACTTTGTTTGCTCAAGAGGAGCGTGCTGTGAAAAAATCTACTGAGTTAGGCGTTAATGTCGGTTATGACTTTTGTATTGATGAAGGTGCATCTGGCGGGTTTTTTAATTTTATGCCGGAGTTCGGAAAGTATTTTTCCGATTACTTCTATTTAGGTGCCGGTACAGGTTTCTCTACAAATAAGTTTGAAACATTCTCTATTCCGCTTTTCTTGCGTGCCGAGGTTGACTTTTCAACAAAGCGTATCGTTCCTTATGTTTCGCTGCTAGCGGGGTATGATTTTAATGTTGATGGCGGGGATGGTTTTATTCGCCTGAATCCTACATTGGGAGTAAAGGTGCCTGTTTCTACAAATACTCTTTTTAACGTTGGTTTTAATTATACAAGAACAATTGTTGATGGCGGCGGAGGCAATATGCTAGGCTTTAAGGCTGGCTTGTGCTTTAACAGTGGTGCGTTGTCCAATGCCGGGAAAGCACTAGGCCGTTTTTTCAGAAAATTCAATGCGTCGGCTGAACTTGAGTACATCGCACCGACTGCCGGTTATAGTTGTGCATATGGCTTAAGACTGAATTTCATCCATGATTTTTTTCTGGAGAATCTGGGACTTGGTCTGAGTCTCGGTGTAGGAGAGCATGATGATGAGTTAGAATGTGAGATGTCTTGTTCTATCACAGCCATGGCGCGTCTGCAGTACAGGGCTACTCAGTGGAAACTTGGGGATATACTGTATCCTTTTGCATATGTGGATGCGGGAATTGCAACATATATGGGTGACTTCCTTATCTTTAGCCCTAATGTCGGCTTGTGTCTCGAAATCAATGACAAGCATAGTGTCGATGTAGTTGTCGGATATACAAAGCAGGATGATAGCGGTGCGTTGCGCCTTGCTGTCGGTTATGACTTCTGATAATTCTGAAACCGAGTGATAAAGGAGCTGTATTAAAAAATGCTGCTCCTTTATTTTTTGCTCCAGAACTCAAGGTACTCCATGGCTACTTTGACAGGGTTGTGGTGCTTTTCTACATACTCGATGCTTTCTCTCTGCATTGCGGCGACCTTCTCTCTGTTCTTGACAATCCATTGTAGCTTGGCATATACGTCCTCTTCGCTTGGGGTGACGTTTACCATCGGACGTAACTTGTCCTCGCCCAGTATGGCATAGCACTCTTCCTCGGCTCCGCCAACGACTATCTTGCCTTTTGACATTGCAAGCAGTGCGTTCATGGCGGGGGAGTAGCCGTATAGCTGGTCGAGCAGTACGTCGCAGTCGTTTACCATTTTTGAGTACTGCTCAAACGGTACGCTCTCGGCTTTCAGCATCTCGCATTCCTGTGGGTAGTCGGTGGCTATGCGCTCAAGGGCTCGCAACATTATGTCTGTTCCTTTGTATATGCTACGCTCCTTCTGTATGCCGATGAAAAAGCGTATCTTTCTCTCTTGGTTGTAAACTTGTGCGTCTCCTTTGTCCGGTTCTACCGGGAGTGGAATGTAGGCCAGTTTGCCGGCGTATGCTCCTTTGTATGCTTCGTGGTATTCGTAGAGTCCTGCGATTATTCCGTTGCAGGTGTCGGCTATTTCATGGTTGAGTGTGGCCTTGGCTGTTCCTTGCCAGTCGGCCGATTGTTCGCGGGTGTAGTCATTTACAATTTCCCGGTCACCGATGTTGAAGTCCGAGTAACGGAATATGTGTGGTTTGCGTGTGCAGGCCTCTACCCAGTAGGCGTCCATGCCGAATGCCCCGAGGAACACTTTCCGGTTGTGTCTTCTAAGGTAGCGGTATATCGGTGCTATGCGTTCGGCCTTTATCTCAAGGAACATAGGATTGATGAGTTGTACCACATCGTAGCCTTTGAACTTCGGTAACAAAGAGTAGAGCCTGAACATATAACGCAGACCACCCAACTTGGTGTACTTGCGTACAAGCGACACGTCGCGTCTGTAATCCTTCCAGAAATCGCCATTGCTTACCACACACACCGTATGTCCAAGAGAGCGCAATCCCTCGGCAAGCGTCCAGTGTACATTGCTGTATTCGCCTATAAGGAGTATCTTCATCTTTTTGCGGGTTTGCGGCTCGGGATGATGAGGCGTAGCACTCTCATGCCTCCTCGGGTGTTGGCCAGTGTGCGGAATATCTTGTATTTGTGTGAATAGTGGGCTTGTGGCAGCGGGAATAGCCCGATAGGGGCAAGGCGCTCCAAGCAGGTGTCGTATATCTCCTTGGCTTTAAGGCCGTCATACATCATGTTGAGTATGGCGTCCACGGTCAGTGTGCGTAGCTTGCGGGTAATGGCGTCGCGCTGTATGGTGTTGGCGCTTGCTGCGTTCTCTTCTTTGAATGCGTTTGTCTTTTCGATTATTGTGAAGAGATTGTCAATGCGTCTTCTCTCGAAATCCTTGGAGCGGTTGGCCGTCGTGGAACCTTCCCTCGTGCAGTAGCAATATAAGGTGGCATTGCTCTCGATAAGTGTCTGGGCGTGGTAATGAAGCTTGGTGTTGAACTCCTCATCTTCATGAAAAATGTTTGTGCTGAATGTCGTGCCGCTGTCAATGGCAAGTTTCTTGAGGAAAAAGTATGTGCATGGGCTGCCGCTGAGGTTGTTGTCCCTCATGTGTATGGCGCCGCTTATGGTATTGCTGAACTTGACTCTCTTTGTCTTTGCTGTTTTCGGGCTCTTCCTGTCTGTGGTTACGATATATCCGAAACGAAGTATCTGTGGCCATTCCTCCTTGAGCGCTGCAAGGCACTGTGCCATCTGCCCGTTTGTCAGTAGGTAGTCATCGGCATCGACAAACTGTATATACTTGCCGCGGGCCTCCTCTACGCCTCTGTTGCGGGCCGCTCCGGGACCGCCGTGGTCGTTCACGAAAAGCCTTACATTGTGTCTTTTGTATGTATCGCATATCCACGTAGGTGGTGCTTCCGAGCCGTCATCTACAACGATGACCTCGTGCTCCTCGGCGGGTATGCCTTGCGCGATTATGCTGTCAATGCACTGCTTCAGCAGTTCCGTCGGGATGTTGTAATGTGGAATGACTATTGAAAGCAGCATGTCAGTTCAGTTTTTTATGGAACAGGGCAAGCAGTCGGCAATGGATGCCTGCGCCGAACAGTGCGAAAGTAGTGTATTTGATTTTCTGCTTAAGGCTGAATTCTATCTTGTATAGTGTTCCGATGTTTATACGGCGTTCTTTGACAAGCTCGACGGCTTCCTTCAGTTTGTCCTTCTCGCAGTCGGAGCAACGGCACAGGTCTGTCAGGTTGTCTATGCAACGCAACAGTATTCTGTTCGCTTCTTCGTGAAGCTCTGGAATGGCGGCGCACTTCTCATGAAGTGCCGCCAGGTTGCGGTAAAGATAGAAGTATGAGCCGAAAGAGTGGCGGTTGCATATGCCGTCTTCATTGTCATAATAATAGTAGAAGCCGGCGTCGGAATAGTACACCGTATTGCTGCTCTCTATGAGCATTGGGGTAACCAGGGTATCCTCAAAGACCTCGCCCTCGGGATATCGCACGAACATGAACAGGTCGGCACGGTATATCTTGTTCCAGGCAAAACAATGCTCATACCCTTTACGCTTCACCCAGTCGGCGAAGACAGCCTCGTTGCCTGAGACCTTTTCGGGAGCGAAGGAGACTATGCTGCTCCTCGGCGATTCGTAATACTTGTGCACGGGGTATTCGAGAATGTCTACATCGGGGTTCGATTGCAGAATGCGCATGTTGTAGTAGTATGTGCCTGATGCGACAGCATCATCACCGTCGACAAATGTGATATACTCTCCTCTTGCGGCAGCTATTCCGGCATTGCGGGCCGACGAGAGCCCGCCGTTCTTCTTGTGTATTACCCTGACCTTGTCGCATTCCTGTGCGTAGCGGTCGCATATTGCGCCGCAGCTGTCGGGGGAACCGTCATCGACAAGGATAAGCTCATAGTCGGTGTATGTCTGCTGCAGTATGCTCTCGATGCATCGCTGCAGGTAACGTCTTACCTTGTATACCGGTACTATGATACTTAACTTCATCCGTTTTTCTCTTTTTGTCGTTTGATTATGTGATGATGAAACTGTTCTGTCTGCAACGCGTGCGCCACATCCTCGCGGTTTACCGCAAAGATAATAAATTACTATAAATGTTCCGATAAAAAGGGTGTTTTTCTTTTCTGTTGTTTTTTATTTATTGTTGTGCCTCTTTTTGCGCCCATTGACGGCCTGATTTTCATAAAAAAACACTATCTTCGCAGTTAATAGTTGTTTATGGTTGCAACGCTTACGGTTCAATGAGCAGAAAGGAGCAAGATAGTGGCGGCAAATCCGTCTACAGACATACAATCAAATATCTGGGTCTCTTCGGAGGTGCCCATGGGCTCTCTATTTTGCTGAATATGCTGCGTACCAAGATTTCCAGTAAACTTCTTGGTGTTGCCGGCATGTCGATAATAGCTCTATTCAACCGTACGGTACAGATGTTCAGCGACGGAACGGGCTTGAGCATCGCATTCAGCGCTGTGCGCAAGATTTCCGAGACGTACGAGAACCATGATGATGCGGCACTCTCAAGGTGTCTGAAAGTGGTAAGGAGCATTGCTGTCCTGACTGGCGCAATAGGTATGTTGCTTATGCTTGTAGCTACTCCTGCCGTTTGTGACTGGGTGTTTGAGGATTCGAGTCCGTATTATATGCCTAAAGTGATGATGCTTTCGCCGGCGGTTTTCTTTATGGCCATATCGAATGGCGAGATTGCCATTCTGCGAGGGACCAGGCGGCTCAATAAGGTTGCGTTATATACATTCGCCACTTCGCTTATCTCGCTTGTGGTGGCTGTACCTTTGTATTATTTTATCGGTATCGGTGCTATTTTTGTCGTGATATTGTTTACGGCTTTCCTGCAGATGTGTCTGTTGCTCTCTTTCACTCTGCCGCGCTATAAGTACATTGTTTCTCCATTTTCTTTCTCTCTTCTGCGTGAGGGGCTTGATATGGTCAAGCTCGGGGCCGGGTTCATTTTCGCTTCAATGTTCAACGCCTTTTCGATGTGGCTTGTATGTGCTTTGCTGTCCGATGTGGGTGATGGTAGGACCGCCGGGCTCTTCAGTGCCGGTTTCGTAATGATTACTTTGTTGCCTGGCATGCTTTTTGCGGCGCTTGATTCGGAGTACTATCCTCGTTTGTCCGGTGTGGCGTCAGATGTCAAGGCGTGCAATTCGCTGGTCAACGAGCAGATAGAGATACAGTTGCTTGTGCAGCCTCCCATGCTTATGGCCTTTACTGTGGCGATGCCTGTGCTTGTTCCTTTATTGTATCAAGGCGATTTCATTCCAGCTGTTTCTATGGCACAGTTGGCAATGTTCGGCATGTTCATGCGTACAATGACTTTTCCTCTCTCATTCCTCTCGTTGTCTAAGAATGACACCATTGCCTATGTGCTCATGGAGGGTGTGTACAGTGTACTGTTCGTGCTTTTGATTGTAGGCGGATATATGTTGTGGGGTTTCGTCGGTATCGGGGCGGGTATAGCTCTGCTTCATATACTTGATTTTGTAATGGTGGTGTTGGTGACACGATTCAGGTATGGCATGAGACTTGCCGGTAATGTAGCGCTTTATTTCATGCAGCAGCTGCCGTTGTTCATTGCTGTGATTGTAGCGACTATGTTGCTGCCTATGGGGTGGAGCTATTGGATTGTCGGTGGTGTGTGTACCCTGCTATCGGTGACAGTCACGTTGTATATGTTCAGTAGGCTGGTGGTAATTCCTGCCTCAGTGTCGCGTTTTGCCGACAAATTGTTAAAGAGATTCAGGAGGTGATGATGAAAAGGATATTGTTGCTTCTTTCGTTTTTTGCCTTAGCTGTTCCGCTTAGGTCGCAGACAGGCGAGGCCATGCTGTCGGTCCCGTTTGATTTCGGGCTTCTGCTTAGCGGCAACTTCGGCGAGCTCCGTTCCAATCATTTCCACTCTGGCGTCGATTTCAAGACACAAGGTGTTGTGGGTAAGCCCATAAAATGTGTTGCCGATGGTTATATATCGCGTGCTACGGTCCAGCCTGGTGGGTACGGACAGGCTATTTATGTTATACATGATGATGGCTACATGACAGTCTATGGGCATCTTGAGCGTTTCCCCGAGGCTGTTGGGCAACGAGTGCGTGAGGCTCAGTATGAGAATGAGTCTTTTTCGGTTGACATATCATTTGCGCCCGATGAGTTTGTGGTAAAGAGGGGCGACTTCCTTGCCGTTGCCGGCAACAGCGGATACTCGTTTGGCCCGCATCTGCATTTCGAGGTACGCGATACGACTGGTAATGAACTGTATGACCCTATGCCTTTCTATGCGTGCAGGCTCAAGGACCGGCGCCCTCCGGTGGCTTCTGAGATAGCCGTTTATCCGGCGTCAGGCATGGGTGCGGTCGATACGCTTGGCGTATCCAGAGTTTATAAGGTGGATGGCGGTACCGTAAATGATACCATAGATGTGTGGGGCAGGGTAGGTTTCGGCGTAAAGGCACTCGATTATATGGATGGTGTCAATAACAAGTATGGCGTATACAGAATGGAACTGTGGGTGGATGACAGCCTCCGTTTCTCGAGCCGGATGGATAACTTTTCGTTTGCCGAGAACCGCCTGATAAATGCTTGGGCCGATTACCCGCGGTATGTAAACGACAGCGAGTGGTTCCTGCGTATGTATGTGCTCGAGAACAACCCTCTGCGCGCCTTGTCGGCCGATGCCAATAACGGGTGGCTTGATGTCTGCGAGGAGCGTTTGTACAAGGTTGAGTTCCGTTTAAGCGACTATCATGGCAACAGCAGCAGTTATCTTATGAACGTGCGTGGTAAGCGGTGCAGTATCCCATCGCCAAATGGTGCATTCCGTCTTCATTGGTTTCTGAACAATGCTGTTGAGCATGAAGGGATGAGGCTGGATGTACCCCGTGGAGAACTTTTTGAGGACGCTGTGTTTGATGTTGATGTTGCTGATGGGGAGTATGGTCTCTCGCGCAGGTATTCCATTGGGGATGAGCCTTTGCCGTTGTGGCATGGCGCAGGACTCTCGCTTAAAGTGGATTCGCTCTCTGTCGACAGCTCGAAATTGTATATAAAACGTATAGCGGAAAAAGGTGGCTATTCGGTCGGGGGTAAATACAAGGACGGTTGGGTATCAACGGATATAAACTCGTTCGGCAGTTTTGAAGTCGCTGTTGATACTGTCGCTCCCGCTCTCTCTCCGGTCAGGGAAAAGGCATGGATGCGCAACGGAAGGGTAGTGCTTGCTGTCAGCGAGAGAGAGACTTCGGTAAAATCCTTCCGTGGTACAATTGACGGCAAGTTCGTGCTCTTCAGCTACAGCAGCAAGAACAGGCGCATGGCGCTCGACCTCAGGAAAGAGAATGTGGTCCGTGGTAAGCATACGCTCCGTCTCGAGGTGACGGATGCCTGTGGCAACATGGCGGTGTATGAGAAAAATATTGATTTCAGATAACATAAATGTAATTATACTATGAAAAGATTCTATTTGTTTTTGATTGCATTGGTACTCACTGTTTCTGCGTCTGAAGCATGTACCAATTTCCTTGTGGGCAAGAAGGCTTCGGCCGACGGCTCGGTGTTCATCTCTTACAGTGCCGATAGCTATGGCATGAGTGGCTTCGTTGCGCATTTCCCCGCAGCGGTACACCCTGAGGGCACTATGCGTGAGATATATAATTGGGATTCTGGCGATTACATCGGCTCTATCCCCGAGGCGAGGGTTACTTATAACGTCCTTGGCAACATAAACGAGCATCAGGTGGCTATTGCCGAGACCACTTTCGGCGGTCGCGAGGAGCTTGTTGACACAACCGGTCTCATCGATTACGGCAACCTCATTTACATCGCCCTCCAGCGTTCACGCACTGCACGCGAGGCTATTGACGTGATGACATCACTCGTTGCCGAGTACGGTTATTACAGCAGTGGAGAGAGCTTCTCCATTGCCGACCCCAATGAGGCCTGGATTCTTGAGATGATAGGCAAGGGCGGTAAGGAGAAGGGTGCCGTATGGGTAGCTATCCGCATTCCCGATGACTGCATCTCGGCTCATGCCAACCAGGCGCGTATCCGCAAGTTCGACATGAAAGATAAAGAGAACGTACGCTTCTCGAAGGATGTAATCAAGTTCGCACGTAAGATGGGATACTTTGATGGCAAGGATGAGGAGTTCGATTTCGCGGCGGCATACTGTCCAGCCGATTTCGGCGCTCTGCGTTACTGCGATGCACGTGTGTGGAGTTTCTTCAACATGTTCGGCGAGGAGGATATGTCAAAGTATCTTGCATGGGCATCGGGCGATGCGACAGCAGAACCGATGCCTCTCTACATGAAGCCGAAGGCTCCCGTTTCTCTTCAGGACATGCAGCGCGGAATGCGTGACCATTACGAGGGAACTCCGTTCGATGTCACTACCGACCTTGGCGCCGGTCCATACTGCATGCCTTACCGTCCCTCTCCCTTGAGTTTCAAGGTTGACGGCAAGGAGTATTTCAATGAGCGTCCTATCTCTACATTCCAGACGGCATTCACTTTCGTTGCTCAGCTCCGCAGCTGGCTGCCCGATGCTGTCGGCGGTGTAATGTGGTTCGGTACAGATGATGCCAATATGGTCGTATTTACTCCTGTATACTGCTGTGCGACAACTGTTCCCGACTGTTATAAAGAGGAGTATGCAGACCCTGTAGTCTTCTCGTGGAAATCATCGTTCTGGGTATTCAACTGGGTATCTAATATGATTTATCCGAAATACTCGATGGTCATCGATGATATGCGTGCGGTACAGGGTGCGCTCGAGGCTTCTATTTATGAGCAGAGCAAGGAGGTTGAGGCCGAGGCGCTTTCTGTCATAAAGTCTTCGCCCAAGTATGCCGCAAAGATACTTACCGATTTTACATGCAGCAGCGCCGAGGAGGCGCTTGCCGAATGGAAGGCTTTTGGCGAGAAGGTAATAGTGAAGTATAATGATATGGTTGTAAAGGCTGAGAAGAACGGCAAGGTTATGCGCGGTAAGACAGGCCTCGCAGGCAAGATAACACGTCCGGGCTATCCTCAGGAGTATCTGAAACAGATTGTTGAGCAGACTGGCGACAAATATCTTATACCTCAATCAAAATAATGCGATAATTGTTTTTTATTCAAAGAATTTCGTATATTTGCGGTTAATCGCATATATTGCAGTAGATAGTGTGTTGCACTATACGATTACGCAATTTATTTAAAACTAACTATAATCATGGATCAGGAATTAATCAAGATGGTAACGGAAAAGGCTACAGAGTGGCTTTCTCCGGCTTATGATGAAGAGACACGTAAAGAGGTTCAGGCAATGCTTGATAACGAGGACAAGACTCCTCTCATCGATGCATTCTACCGCGAACTCGAGTTCGGAACAGGTGGCTTGCGCGGTATTATGGGTGCGGGTAGCAACCGTATGAACATTTACACAGTGGGTAAGGCTACCCAGGGTCTGGCAAACTATCTCAACGAGTGTTTCAAGGACTTGGAGCAGATTTCTGTAGTTGTCGGTCATGACTGCCGTAACAACAGCCGTCTTTTTGCTGAGATTTCGGCAAATATCTTCTCGGCAAACGGAATCAAGGTATATCTCTTCGAGGATCTTCGTCCAACTCCCGAAATATCATTCGCAATCCGTCACTTGGGCTGCCAGAGCGGTGTGAACATCACTGCAAGCCACAATCCAAAGGAGTACAACGGTTACAAGGCATATTGGGATGACGGCGCGCAGATGTTGGCGCCACATGATGTCAACACAATTAAGCATGTCGAGAGCGTGAAGGTCGAGGATATCAAGTTCCAGGGCAATCCTGCACTCATCGAGGTTATCGGCGAGGAGGTTGACAACGCGTTCCTTGATGCTGTCAAGGGTCTTATCATCGACCCAGAGGTTATCGAGCGTCACAAGGACCTGAAGATTGTCTATACTCCAATCCATGGTTGCGGCCGAGTGCTCATCCCTGCGTCATTGCGCCGTTGGGGCTTCGAGAATATACATTGCGTCGAGGAGCAGATGATTAAGGACGGTAACTTCCCGACAGTGGTTTCTCCTAACCCCGAGAACCCCGAGGCTATGACAATGGCTGTCAACCTTGCAAAGGAGATTGATGCCGACCTCGTTATGGCTTCTGACCCGGACGCCGACCGTTTGGCTATCGCATGCAAGAACAAGGCCGGTGAGTGGATGATTATCAACGGTAACCAGACATGTATGATGTTCCTTTACTACATCATTACCCAGTATACAAAGCTCGGCAAGATGACAGGCAAGGAGTTCGTTGTAAAAACTATCGTTACAACCGAGGTCATCAAGAATATTGCCGAGAAGAACAATATCAAGATGTATGACTGCTACACGGGCTTCAAGTGGATTGCCAAGGTTATCCGCGACAACGAGGGTATTGCCAAGTATATCGGTGGCGGCGAGGAGAGCTTCGGTTTCTTGGCTGAGGATTTCTGCCGCGACAAGGATGCCGTTTCTGCATGTAGCCTCATAGCCGAGGTTGCCGCATGGGCAAAGGATAACGGCAAGAGTCTTTACGAGCTTCTCATGGATATCTACGTTGAGTACGGTTTCTCAAAGGAGATTACTGTCAATGTGGTCAAGCCGGGCAAGAGCGGTGCCGATGAAATCCGTCAGATGATGGAGAACTTCCGCGCTAACCCGCTCAAGGAGATGGCCGGCGAGAAGGTGATTTGCTACAAGGACTTCAAGGCTATGAAGCAGACCGATGCCGACGGTAATGTTACGGACATTGACATGCCGGAGCCATCAAACGTCCTTCAGTACTTCACCGAGAGCGGCAACAAGGTTTCTGTCCGTCCTTCAGGTACAGAGCCAAAGATAAAGTTCTACATGGAGGCCAAGGGCAAGATGGGTTGCCGCGAGTGTTATGCCGATGCAGTTGCCAAGGCTGACAAGACTATCGAGGCAATGAAAGAGGCTATGGGTATATGATAACCTGATAACCTGTATAAAAAAAGCAGCGGGCGAACGCCCGCTGCTTTTTTTGATGGCTGATTGCGTTGCTGCAATCATTTCTTGATTTCTGATTCCTCTTTCATGTCGACCTCGTTGCCATCCTTGTCATAGAAATGATACTCAAGATATGCAAGTTTCTGGTCGGCAATGACACGTATTCCCATTCCATACTTGAATTGCCATTTTCGGTACAGGGAAACCATGCCCTGCTTGATGTAGGCTGCGACGTATGGGTGTACATGAAGTTTAAATCTCTTGACACCAATGGTGGTCACAAGTGTCTCAATCTTACTCTCTAATGCCTCTGTAAAGAGTACAGAAGGCTGTATCTTGCCCTTGCCGTGGCATACGGGGCAACTCTCCTCAACCTCAAGGTTGGTTGCAGGACGTACCCTCTGACGTGTAATCTGCATGAGCCCGAACTTGCTCAAGGGCAGGATGTTGTGCTTTGCCCTGTCGCGTCCCATGTTCTCTGTCATTCTCTCATACAGCGCCTGACGATGTTCGGCCTTGTCCATGTCGATGAAGTCTACGACAATGATGCCTCCCATGTCTCTCAGTCTCAATTGGCGCGCAAGCTCATCGGCTGCGCCGAGGTTGACCTCAAGGGCGTTCTCTTCCTGGCTGGCCGCATTGTTGCGTGTCCTGTTGCCGCTGTTCACGTCGACAACATGAAGAGCCTCGGTGTGTTCGATAACAAGGTAAGCTCCGCCCTTGAACGATACAATCCTGCCGAACGAGGATTTTATCTGCTTGGTAATTCCGAAGTGGTCGAATATGGGATTCTCGCCTCTGTACAGCTTTATTATGTCCACGCTCTCGGGAGCAATGATGGAGACATAATCCCTTATTCTCTTGTATACCTCAATGTCGTTCACGTGTATGCTCTCATACGACGGGTTGAAGAGGTCGCGTAGCAGAGCGAGTGTCCTGTCCGATTCTTCGTGAACCATTGTAGGTGGCTTGGTGCTCTTTTGCACCTTTCCCACGAGTGCTTCCCAGTGGCTGACCAGTGTACGTAACTCGCTGTCAAGCTCGGCAACCCTTTTGCCTTCGGCTACAGTGCGTACGATTATGCCGAAGTTCTTCGGTTTGATGCTCTGGAGCAGCTGCTTCAGGCGAGTGCGCTCCTCGGGGGACTTTATCTTTGATGATACCGATACTTTGTCCTCGAAAGGAATAAGTATCAGGAATCGTCCTGCAAACGACAACTCGCAAGTCAGTCGGGGCCCTTTGGTGTTTATGGGCTCCTTGGTAATCTGTACCAGAATCTCCTGCCCCGTTTGCAGTGCTTCGGAAATGTTGCCTTCCTTCTTCTTCTCGGGCATTATTGATGCCTTGGCTATCGGGAAGTTCTTTTTGCGGTCGCTTGTGACCTGTTTCAGATATTTCTGAAGAGAGTAAAATTGTGGACCTAAATCGGAATAGTGTAGGAATGCTTCCTTCTCGGAACCGACATCCACGAAGCAGGCGTTCAGTCCGGGCATTATCTTCTTGACACGCCCGTGATAGATGTTGCCCACCGAGAATGTTTCGGTCTGTTCTTCACGTTGGAACTCCACCAGATGTTTCTCTTCTGTAATGGCGATGGAGACTCCCTGTGAATGGACATCTACAATAAGTTCGCTTGTCACAATACTATCTGTTTTGATTTAGAGGGCCTCTTTTCTTCAAGGCAAGGCCCTTGACCCTTTAATGCAAAAAACAAACTTGAAGTGCTGTCTGTAAACCGTACCTGCAAGTTTGTTTTTTGTGTTTGCGCAGACTGAATTACTTGTTCTTGTGTCTGTTCTTTCTCAGTCTTTTCTTACGCTTGTGCGTAGACATCTTATGTCTTTTCTTTTTCTTTCCGCTTGGCATAATTTACAAATTTATTAATTAATCACTATTATTTTTTTACATCGTTGATAAATGTCTTGGCTGGCTTGAAAGCTGGAATGTTGTGCGCCGGGATGGTGATTGTCTTCTCCTTGTGGATGTCACGGGCTGTCTTTTCAGCTCTGTGCTTGATGATGAAACTACCAAAACCACGCAAATAAACCGGCTCCTGGTTAGACAAAGATGTCTTTACAACATCCATGAATGATTCTACAGTTGTCAAAACCACAGATTTCTCTATACCTGTCTTCTTCGCAATCTCATTTACAATCTCTGCTTTTGTCATCTTTCTTACGATTTATATTAAAAGTCAATGTGTTAATTTCCGGGTTGCAAATATACTCTTTTTTTTACTATCTCCGAAATTTATACGCTTTTTTTTCAAAAAAAGTGACTCTTCTGCTCTGTATGACAGCAGTTTTGCTTTTTCATTCTTGTTTTTACGCCTTTTCGGCAAGGCGTCAGTTCTCTTTCAGTTCCTGATATTTAATGTATATGGTTAAATATTTGTTTTTAAAATACTTGACAGACCTTTGCAATTTTCTTAACTTTGCACGAAATTTTAGTTGGTAATGACAATAAAATTAATGATATGTCAGTAAATAAAGTTATTCTAATAGGTAATGTCGGTAAAGACCCCGATGTGCGTCATCTTGACCGCAACGTGGCTGTTGCAAACATGGTGCTTGCGACAACCGAGCGTGCATACACACTGCAGAACGGTACGCAGGTTCCGGAGAGGACCGAGTGGCACAATATTGTACTTTGGGGCGGTCTGGCCGAGGTCGCCGAGCGTTATGTACACAAGGGCGACCGCATATACATCGAGGGCAAGATAAGGACAAACACATACGAGGACCAGAACGGAATCCGTCGTTACCGTACAGAAATCCTTGCCGAGACAATGGAGATGCTCTCGTCAAGAACTGCCGGCACAGCACCGGCGGCAGATACAAACCCGAACGGTGCTCCATTCTAACTAAAATCATTTGCTTTGGATACATTTTTGGCTGCCTTTGCGCAGATATTCAATTTTGCATTGCCCATAAGTTTCTCGGCACCTTCATCAGAAGCTGTCGTTGCGCTTGTGGTCGCTGTTTTTCTGCTCATGTGCTCGGCATTCGCGTCGGGCTCCGAGCTGGCATTCTTCTCGTTGACAAGGAGTGAACTTGATGAACTCTCCGAATCGAAATCTCTTAGGGATGAACGCATTCTGGAAATGCTTGGCAATCCTGAGAGATTGTTGGCGACGATTCTTATAATCAACGATTTCGTGAATGTGGGAATAGTAATGCTCCTGAACTTCTTCTTCATGAGCATGCTGCATTTCGGAGAGGGCGCCGAGTGGCTCGAGTTCCTGCTTCTGACAGTAGTTCTCACGTTCTTGCTCCTGTTGTTCGGAGAGGTCATGCCGAAACTCTATTCCAAGAACAACACGCTGGCTTTTGCCCGTTTCTCATCGAACAAGTTCTACTATCTGACAAAGATTCTTCTCCCGTTCTCTACATTCCTGGTGCGTTCCACGACATTTACCCAAAGGCTTGTGTCTAAAAAGAACCATATGCTTTCGGTCGATGAACTTGAGCAGGCTCTTGAACTTACCGACAACAACGAGATTGGCGAGCAGAAGAAGATGCTCGAGGGTATCATCCGTTTTGGCGATGAGGCTGTAAAGGACATAATGACATCTCGCCTTGATATGGTGGTGCTTGATATTCATGCCCCTTATTCCGAGGTCCTGAAGTGTGCTGCAGAGAATGCCTACTCCCGTATTCCGGTATATGGCAAGACTCAGGATGATATTCGTGGAATACTATATATCAAAGACCTTATCCCGCACCTGAACAAGGGTGCCAATTTCCGTTGGCAGACCCTCTTGCGCCAGCCTTTCTTTGTGCCCGAGACAAGGAAAATCGATGATTTGCTGTGTGATTTCCAGGCTGTGAAGGTACATATGGCTATTGTGGTGGATGAGTTCGGCGGTGTGTCGGGGCTCATAACGCTTGAGGATATCATCGAAGAGATTGTGGGCGAAATCAACGACGAGTTCGATGAACCGGATACCTCTTACGAAAAGATAGGCGAGAATATCTATCTTTTTGACGGCAGGACAATGTTGTCGGATTTCTATAAGGTAACCTCTCTCGATAGCGATGACTTTTCGGAGATTGCCGGCAGTGCAGATACCCTTGCCGGTCTTCTGCTTGAGGTCAAAGGCGAGTTCCCTCTTTTGCATGAGAAAATAATATGCAACGGAATTATCTTTGAGGTCATTGAAAAGGATAAACATCGTATTGTGAGGATAAAGGCCACCTTGCCTGTTGATGATGCAGGGGAGGGTAACGAAAACGACTGACAATGCCTCTCTATCGGGAATTCAATCTTGGCAAAGCCTCTGTTGCAGTGTGGAAAATCACTGAAACAGCAGAGGAACTGCTCTCACGACTCCCGGCTGAATATATCCCTGCGGCTCTCTTTCTACGTGACGGTCAGCGACGCACTGAGTGGCTTGCGGTGCGCATTCTGCTTGAGAGGATGTGCGGCGCCGATGCACGCATCGTGTATGATGAGGCCGGAAGGCCGGTGCTCAGCGGTGCCGTCGGATATATAAGTGTCTCCCACACTGATGGCTATGCTCTTTTGGCATATTCGCTCTCGAATCCTGTCGGCGTTGACATGGAGCATGTTGACCGTAATGTCTCTGCGGCTGCCCGCCGTTTCTTGAATGAAAGCTGCCTCTCTGCGGTTCCTGCTTCCGAACGTGATATTTATATGCTTGCTTCTTGGTGTGCATGTGAGGCCCTCTTCAAATTGGTCGGTAATATCGGTGGAACCTATAAGGAGAATGTCATTGTAAAGCCTTTTCTGCCGGGTACGCATGGAACGATAGATGTCTCGATAAACGGTATATCTCCAACTTATGACTGTGACCTTGAAGCTATGTATGTCAATGACGGGGAACTTTTCATACTTCTTGTAGAGGCGAAGTAATACCTCGGTACAGTTTCCCGTTGTCTGTAGATGCAACCTCCCTTCCCGTTGCCTTGTCTGAACATTCCTCTTGGATTTATTGTTGGGTATGTGTCGAATCCTAAATAAATTGAGGCTATGAGGAGTGACTTCGTAAGGAACCTGGTAATAATATTCGTGGGTATGTTGCTTGTCTTCATGAATACAAGTACTATGCCTCTGCTTGTCCGTGTCGTGGGTGTAGTCTTTTTCGTGCCGGCTTTCATCTCGTTGGCGAATCTCTTTTTTGCGCGACCCGGGCTCACTGCTGTTGGAGTGACATTCTCGACGCTGATTAATGTCGGCAGCATGGCATTCGGTCTTTGGCTCGTGCTCTCTCCCGAGGTTTTTATGGACCTCTTTCTGAAACTGATTGCCGTGGCTCTCTTCTTGGCCGCAGCGTACCGTATCTACTATCTCTACAGGCTGCGTGCCGACAATGCGATAACCTGGAAAATGGGTGTTGCTCCTATGCTTGTTGCGGTAGCATCGGCCGTGCTTTTTGCCTATCCGTTCAAGGTGGCTTCCACGCTGTCGCTGCTGCTCGGGCTTTGTGCGGTTTTTGTCGGTTTGACCGATATTTTTCTGGTGCTTATGCTCGGGAACAGACGCCGCGGACATCGTGCGGGGAACAGCGTTACTTGAGTGTCATAACCCTGTTTTCATGGGCCTCGCTTGCTTATTGGTCAATGCCCGCCGTTTTTTTATCATCCTGACAATAAAAAAACTCCATTCTTTTGCTGTTATTTCATAAAAAAGTGACAACTTTGCAATATGGATGAAGTTTTTCAGAGTTTAATATCCCAAATGGCGACGGTTGATGTGGTTCTCAAGGGAATCCTCATCGGTATCGTGGCCTCTGCTCCTATGGGTCCCGTCGGAGTCCTTTGTGTCCAGCGTACACTGAACAAGGGACGTGCGTATGGCCTTGTAACGGGTGCGGGCGCGGCATTCAGCGATTTGCTCTATGCTCTTGTTACCGGATATGGACTCTCATTCCTTTACGATATCATACACAATGAGTCGGCTCTGTATTGGATGCAGCTGCTGGGTGCAACGATAATGTTTATCTTCGGTGTGCATACATTCCGGACGAACCCGATGAAAAATACACGTAATGTGAGCCGCAACAAGAGTAGCCTGCTTCATAATGGCATTACAGGCTTCTTCATAACCCTGTCCAATCCGATGATTGTCTTGCTGTTCATGGCGCTCTTCACTCCGTTCAACTTCATGTTGCCCGATATGCCGTTGTACCTTCAGTTCATAGGCTATCTCTCGATTTTCGGAGGCGCTTTGCTGTGGTGGTTCTTCATTACTTCTGTAGTGAATAAATTGCGTACACGGTTCGACCTCAGGGGGGTGATGATTATAAACCGTGTCATCGGCTCTGCAGTAATGGCCGGTTCTGTCATCGGTGCGGTGCTTATTGCTACAGGCATATGGTCGTTGCATTGAGAATCCGTTTTTTACTGTTTCTAAAAATCTATTGTTTTGTTTGTATCACGTGAACTTAGAAAGAAGAATATAGCAGAATATCTGCTGTATATGTGGCAGGTTGAGGATATTATCCGTGCCAACGAACTCTCCATCGATAAAATCAAGGCTCTCCTTGTTGACCCGTACAAGCTCTCTCCCCAGCAGGAGAAAGAGGCTTTGGAGTGGTATTCCAATCTCATAGAGATGATGCGTCTCGAGGAGGTAAAGGAGAAGGGGCATCTGCAGATAAACAAGAATGTGCTCATCAACCTTACCGACCTTCATCTGCGTCTGCTCAAGTCGCAGAAGGTGCCGTTCTATTCTGCTGCCTACTACAAGGCACTGCCTTTCATCGTGGAGTTCCGTGCCAAGAGCGAAGGACGCGAAAAGAGTGAACTCGAGAACTGCTTCGACGCCCTATACATAGTGTGGATGATGAAACTGCAGAAGAGAGAGATTAATGAGGGAACTTTGAAGGCTGCTGCCGAAATAAGCCGGTTCATTTCGATGCTTTCTCTCTATTTCAAGGAGGATGAGGAGGGCAAGCTCGACCTTGAGGATGAATTGATGTAATAAATGAAAAATAACGATAAAACTGCTATACAATGAGTGTACAGGAAGAGATAGGAAGAAGAAGGACATTTGCTATTATATCGCACCCGGATGCCGGAAAGACGACGCTGACCGAGAAACTGCTTCTGTTCGGAGGCCAGATTCAGGTTGCAGGTGCGGTAAAGTCGAACAAGATAAAGAAAACCGCCACATCGGACTGGATGGAGATTGAGAAACAACGTGGTATTTCTGTTACCACCTCTGTCATGGAGTTCGATTATGCAGGCTACAAGATAAATATTCTCGATACTCCGGGTCACCAGGATTTTGCCGAGGATACGTTCCGCACGCTTACGGCAGTGGATAGCGTAATAATAGTTGTCGATAGTGCCAAGGGTGTAGAGACGCAGACACGCAAGCTCATGGCTGTCTGCCGCATGCGCAATACTCCCGTTATAGTGTATGTCAACAAGATGGACCGTGAAGGACGCGACCCTTTTGAACTGCTCGATGAGCTTGAGAGTGAACTGCAGATTGCAGTGCGTCCACTCAGTTGGCCAATAGACCAGGGAGCGCGTTTCAAGGGTGTATACAATATCTATGAACAGAAACTCGACCTGTTTACTCCAAACAAACAGCGTGTTACCGAGAAGGTTGAGATTGATGTCAACAGCGAGGAACTTGACAAGAACATAGGCGAGGAACTCGCATTCAAGTTGCGTTCCGACCTTGAACTTGTCGATGGAGTATATCCCGAATTCAATGTCCAGGATTACCTTGATGCTAAGGTGGCACCTGTATTCTTTGGTTCTGCACTCAATAATTTCGGTGTTCAGGAGCTGCTTGACTGCTTCGTGAAGATAGCTCCGAGTCCGCGACCTGTGCAGGCTGTTGAGCGCGTGGTAAATCCCGAGGACCCGAAGTTCACTGGCTTCATATTCAAGATTACAGCGAATATCGACCCTAACCATCGTTCTTGTGTGGCTTTCTGTAAAATCTGTTCAGGAAAGTTCGTGCGCAATACCCCTTACCGTCACATACGTTTGGGCAAGGACCTGCGCTTCTCATCTCCTACACAGTTCATGGCACAGCGCAAGAGCACCATTGAAGAGGCCTACCCGGGTGATATCATCGGTCTGCCCGATACAGGCAACTTCAAGATAGGCGATACGCTTACCGAGGGAGAAATGCTCCATTTCAAGGGACTTCCGAGCTTCTCGCCCGAGATGTTCAAATATATCGAGAATGCCGACCCTATGAAGACCAAGCAGCTTGCCAAGGGTATCGACCAGCTTATGGGCGAGGGTGTGGCACAGCTCTTCGTGAACCAGCATAATGGCCGTAAGCTCATCGGTACGGTGGGCCAGCTGCAGTTCGAGGTCATACAGTATCGTCTTGAGAACGAATACAATGCCAAGTGCCGTTGGGAGCCTGTAAACCTCTACAAGGCATGTTGGATAGAGAGTGATGACCCTGCCGAGCTCGAGAACTTCAAGAAACGCAAATACCAGTATATGGCGAAGGATATCGAGGGACGTGATGTCTTCCTCGCCGACAGTAACTATGTGCTGCAGATGGCGCAGAATGATTTCAAGGGCATACGTTTCCATTTTACAAGCGAATTCTAATTGACAAAGGATTATGGGTACAATTGCAGAAGAGGCAAAGAAATGTGTCGAAGTAATGCGTAAGGGTGGTGTAATCCTCTATCCGACAGATACAGTATGGGGCATTGGATGCGACCCCACCAATGCCGAGGCAGTAAAGCGTGTCTTCGAGATAAAGCGACGCGCCGACAGCAAGGCGATGCTGCTTCTTGTGGACAATGCCGACCGTCTGTCGCGCTATGTGGGCGATGTGCCTGCCGTTGCCTGGGATTTGATAGAACTTACGACAAAGCCGTTGACAATAATATATGACGGTGCGCGCAACATAGCTCCTGCTCTTGTGGCCGAGGATGGCAGCGTCGGGATACGTGTCACTTCGGAACTTTTTTCAAAGGAACTCTGTTTCCGTTTCCAGAAGCCTGTCGTCTCCACATCGGCAAATATCAGCGGCGAGCCTACTCCTGGGAACTTCAGCGAAATCAGCAAGGAGATTATTGACGCAGTGGATTATGTCGTAGGCTACAAACAGCTCGATATGGGCAAGGCAAAGTCATCAGGCATAATCAAACTGACTGCAAACGGAACAGTAACGGTCATTAGAGAGTGATGGGTAACGGTAATAAAGATATAAGCCTGCTCGACCGCTTTATCAACTGGCGCGAGAAGCATGTGCCTCAGAATCAGTTCATCCTGTTGCTGAGTCTTATTGTCGGTATACTTTCGGCATTGGCGGCCTTTGCGCTCAAACATCTCATCCATTTTATCCAGCACCTGCTTACTGGTGGATTTGACCCGCATACATTCAATTGGCTATACCTTGTCTATCCTGTCATCGGCATCTTCATAACAGGTCTTTTTATCAGAAAGGTCGTACGTGATGATATAAGCCATGGAGTAACCAAGGTGCTCTACGCCATATCCTGCCGAATGGGTAAGATAAGGCGTCACAACACCTGGTCATCGCTCATAGCCAGCGGTATAACCATCGGATTCGGTGGTTCGGTCGGTGCAGAGTCTCCTATCGTGATGACAGGTTCGGCTATCGGTTCCAATCTCGGAAGTCTCTTCAAAATGGAGAAGAAGGTCATGATGCTGCTCATAGGCTGCGGTGCAGCCGGTGCCGTATCGGGTATCTTCAAGGCTCCCATTGCAGGACTTGTCTTTGTGATAGAGGTGCTGATGATAGACCTTACCATGTCATCGCTGCTGCCGCTGCTCATCTCAAGCGTTACTGCCGCTACACTCTCCTACATCCTTATGGGTACCGAGGCAACCTTTGAATTCCATATGGAGAATGCCTTCAGTATCGCGCGTGTACCGCATGTAATGATGCTCGGAGTGGTCTGTGGCCTGGTGTCGCTCTATTTCACCCATGTGACCATCGCTGTCGAGCGGCAGTTCAAGCGTCTCAGCAACCCGTATGCGAAACTTGCCATCGGCGGCGGTATACTGAGTGTGCTGATATTCCTTTTCCCGCCGCTTTATGGCGAGGGATACGAGACTATCAATCATCTCATCAATGGCGCTTCGGACAATATAATACTTGACAACTCGCTCTTCTACGGGCATGCGAAGTACATTTTGGTGTACATGTTCCTTATTGTGGCATTCAAGGCGCTTGCCTCCACGGTAACGAACTGCGCCGGGGGCTGTGGCGGTATCTTCGCTCCGAGCCTCTTCCTGGGATGCATTACAGGATACTTGTTTGCAAGCATCTGCAACCTGACGGGTATCGGCTTGCCGGTCTCCGACAAGAACTTCGCGCTCTTCGGTATGGCTGCGCTAATGTCCGGAGTGTTCCATGCCCCACTGACAGGTGTCTTCCTCATTGCGGAGCTTACCGGCGGATATGCTCTTTTCCTGCCGTTGATGATTGTGTCGGTATGCTCATACCTCACAGTGAGAGTCTTCGACAACAATAATATCTATGCGGTACGTCTTGCCCAGCGTGGCGAGCTCATCACGCATCACAAGGACCAGGCTGTGCTCACGATACTGAAGGTGGCCGACGTCATAGAGAAGAATTTTATGCGTGTCAGTCCTGATATGGACTTGGGACAACTTACCTCTGTCGTGGCAAAGACCAAGAGAAATATTTTCCCCGTTGTTGATACAGCCAACCGTCTTGTAGGTATAATTCACCTCGATGACATAAGGCACATTATGTTCCGTCAGGAACTCTACCATCGCTATTCAGTGGCGACCCTCATGCGCGAGGTTCCCGACAGGCTCAGCATTGAGGAACCCATGGAGGCGGTCATGAGAAAATTCGAGGAGACGGGTGCATGGAACCTACCCGTAGAGGATATCAACGGCGAGTATATAGGCTTTATATCAAAATCGGCAATATTTACGGCTTACCGTAAGACATTGTTGGAATTTACATCTGATTGATTATGGAAAAATTGCGTATAGTATATCTTGGAACACCCGATTTTGCGGTGGAACCATTGCGCCGGCTGCTTGATAACCAGCGTGCGTGCAGCGAGTGCGGATATGAGGTTGTCGGTGTAGTCACTATGCCCGACAAGATGATAAACAAACGAGGCAACCAGTTGCTAATGAGCCCTGTCAAACAGTTTGCGGTGGCCGAGAATCTTCCTGTCCTGCAGCCTGAGTCTCTGAAAGATGAGGCTTTCTTGGATGCGTTGCGCGAGTGGCGTGCCGACCTGCAGATTGTAGTTGCTTTCCGCATGCTCCCCGAGAGTGTGTGGAACATGCCTCGCTTGGGAACATTCAACCTGCACGCGTCGCTCTTGCCGCAGTATCGTGGCGCTGCGCCAATCAACTGGGCAATAATAAATGGTGACAAGGAGACCGGTGTCACAACGTTCTTCCTCAAGCATGAGATTGATACAGGTGATGTCATTTATCGTGATGTCGTTGCCATAGATGAGAAGGATAATGCGGGCACTCTACACGATAAGCTGATGATACAGGGTGGCGATACCGTACTACGCACAGTCGAGGCTATTGTCCGTGGCGAGGCTACGGCCGTTGAACAGAGAGCGATGTACGATAATGAGTGCGACTTGCGTCCTGCACCCAAGATTTTCCGCGAGACATGCCGCATCGATTGGGGCAAGAGCGTCAGTCAGGTATATGATTTCGTACGGGGAATGTCACCGTATCCTGCAGCATGGTGCGAGCTTGCCGATGCTCAGAACAAGGAGGTCGCATTGAAAGTGTATGAGGTAGAAAAGGAACTGTCGGCACACAACAAGCCATGCGGTACGCTGTTGACGGACGGCAAGACATTCGTGAAGGTAGCAGTCGAAGGCGGTTATATCTCGCTTGTCGAGGTGCAGCTTGCGGGTAAGAAACGTATGCCGGTAGCCGACCTCCTGCGTGGTTTTTCCATTGAAGGCTTTGAATTGAAATGTAATAAGTGATATTATGGCACAGATTGTTTCCCCATCGTTGTTGTCGGCTAACTTCGGCAACCTGCAAGAGGATTTGAAAATGATTAACAGCAGTGACGCTGAGTGGTTGCACATTGATATTATGGACGGAGTCTTTGTCCCTAACCTCTCATTCGGCCCCCCGGTGCTCAAATATGTGGCTGAGCTTTGTGAGAAACCGCTTGATGTGCATCTGATGGTTGTCAACCCCATGAACTATCTGCCGGCGATGAAGGATATAAATGCTCGTATAATGAATATCCATTACGAGGCATGCACGCATCTGCATCGTGCCGTGACGCAGATAAAGGATGCGGGCATGATGGCCGGTGTTACCTTGAACCCTTCTACCCCCGTGCATCTGCTTAAGGATATCATCGGGGAACTCGACCTTGTGCTTCTCATGAGTGTGAACCCGGGCTTCGGTGGACAGAAATTTATTCCCCATACGGTGAACAAGGTACGCGAACTGCGCGAGCTTATTGACACGACTGGCTCCAAGGCGCTCATCGAGGTCGATGGCGGTGTGAACGTCACAACCGGAGCCTTGCTTGCCGAGGCCGGTTCCGATGCTCTTGTTGCAGGCAATGCAGTCTTCAAGGATGCTGACCCGCATGCTGTGATATCGGCATTGCGTGCGCTTTGATTCACGACGTGGCACTCTCCTCGTTCTTTAAGAAGAATCCACTCCTGAGGCTGGCGTTGCCTCTTATGACAGGCATTGTCGTTGGCTGGTACTGCGGTGTCGATATGCTGCAGATATCTTTGTTGGCTCTATTCTCGCTCTTGGCGATGCTTATGGGCATGTTCTGTGGTACGCCTAAGTGGTTCTTCGGCATTGGTGCATCGTTGTTCATGCTTGCAGTCGGAATGTTCGTCGAGGAGTGCAAGGAACGTGAGATGTCGACACCCTGGAGTAGCGAAAAACTCTCTTATCATGCACAACTGCTTGAACAGCCCGTTGTAAAAGGCTCTACAGTCAAGGCCCTCGCGACTATTACGGTAGATGATACCATTCCTTCCGCAGTGCGTGGGAATGGTACGGTATATCTCTATTTCCCCCGTTCTGTTGAGGCTGAGCAATTGAAGATCGGTAGCAATGTGGCGCTGAGAGTAGCACTCTCTCCGTTCCGTAATGCCGGAAATCCTGCCGAGTTCGATGTAGAGAGGTACTATTACATAGAGGGTATTACGGGCTTTGCCTATGTTGGCCGTGATGAGTGGAGTAATGAAGGCGAGGGCGAACTTTCCTTGCAGATGAGGGCGCTGCGGCTCAGGGGCAATGTCGTTTCAATGTACAAAGGTCTCTCTTTTGAGGGTGATGAGCTTGCACTGCTCTCGGCGCTTACTGTAGGCGAGAGAGGTGACTTCCCAAAAGAACTTAAGGAAAGCTATTCTGTCGCAGGGGCAAGCCACATTCTGGCTCTCTCTGGCATGCATCTTGGTGTGTTCTACCTGTTGCTTACCACGTTGCTCTCCTTTTGGGGCAGGTCGCGCCTTGCTGTTGCATTGCGGGAACTGCTCATCGTGCTGCTTCTATGGGGCTTTGCTTTCGTGGCTGGTCTTTCTCCCTCTGTAGTCCGTGCTGCGGTGCTTTTTACTCTTGTCTCTATCGGGCGTTCCCTGCATCAGGATGCATCTGGGGTCAGTTCGCTTTCTTTTGCAGCAATTGTGATGCTTCTGTTCTCCCCGCATCTGCTTTTTGATGTCAGTTTCCAACTCTCTTTTGCAGCCGTCTTCTCAATACTGCTGTTGGCGCCCCCATTGCAACACATATTTGGTCTCGAACGGCGTGGATGGCTGTTTCGCTATGTGGCGAATCTGCTAATACTCTCCATTGTGGCACAGGTGGGCACTTTGCCGTTCGTGTGGTACTATTTCGGTGTATTTCCACTATATTTCCTTCTCACGAACATGGTAGTCGTGCCTCTGGCCTTCCTGCTCATGTCACTCTCCGTCATTGTGTGGATACTGTCGTTCCTTCCCTTCCTCCAATGGCCGTTTGTTATGTTGCTGAAATTTGTCGTTGGCTTCATGAATGGCTGTGTAATGCTTATCGCTTCGCTTCCTGGTGCTTCGCTGTCGCTTCCGCCGGTCGGTGTTGCCGGCGCATGCAGTGCAGCATTCCTGCTCGCCCTGCTTTCGTATGCTATGGTCAACAGGAGACGTTGGCTCATGCTCTTCTCCTTGTGTTGCATGATATCTTCTCTTGTTGTCCTGTTCACGGGGCAGGAGGATAGATACGATGGCAGATATCTTATCATCTATAACAACAAGAAGAATCCGTTGATTCATCTGGTTTCCGGGAATGGACTCAATTATCTTGTATCGACAGTTCCACAGCTTGATGCAGAGTATGAGTACTCCTCTTCTCCGTTTGTCAAACGCGAGAAACTCACGGAACCTCTATGGGTCAATGGTGAGCATTGTGACTCCATATTTGCCTTAAGTGACGGTCTGCTGCAGTTCGATGGTCTTAAGGTAAGGATGGTCGACAGCGATGTGTGGCAGGAGAATCTATATGTGCATCCCGCGGACATTGTGTTGCTTTGCAGGGGATTCCTCGGTAGGGTAGATGAGCTCGTCGAGGCATATCCGTCATCTTGCCTGTTGCTCGATGCTTCATTATACAAGCGTAGTCGTGAAAGGATACTCCGGGAATGTTCCGCCTTGGGCATCAAGGCTATCGACATTTCCGAGTCCGGCGCTATGATGGTTGCTCCTTCGGGGGATAAATTCACTCTGCTCCCGATGCGCGGCAAATAAATCTCCTGTTTTGCTGTTTTTTCCGCACTCTTTTGTATCTTCGTAGAAAATATTGGAGTCATGCTTGAGAAAATCATTTTACAGGAAAATATCGATGCGGTAAAGAGAATAGTTGATGCAGGTACGCGTTTTGTGGTACTGTCGCACAAGAACCCCGATGGCGATGCTGTGGGCTCATCATTGGCATTGTGTCATTATCTGCGTTCTCTCGGTAAGGAGTGCTTTGTTGTCCTGCCCAACCGTTTCCCCGATTTCCTGGCATGGATGCCAGATGCCACAGAGGTGCTTTTCTATGATGCGGAGCCTGAAAAGGCAATGTCGCTTTTCAATGGTGCAGATGCCTTCTTCTGTCTCGATTTCAATACGCTCTCCCGAATAGGGGATGCAGGTGCTGCTGTCGCGGCCTGCAGTGCCCCCAAATTGCTTGTTGACCATCATCCGCAACCGTCGCAGGAGTTTTCGGTTTCAATTTCGCACCCTGTGGCGTGCTCTACGTCTGAACTTGTGTTCAGACTCATCGTGCGTCTCTCGGGTGCCAATGCAGTCTCGTTTGAAATGGCGCAGTGTATCTACGCAGGCATGATGACCGATACCGGTGCTTTTGCCTATGCCTCGACACGCAAGGATATATACCTCATCATTGCCGAACTTCTTGGTAAGGGTATAGATAAGGATCTCATCTATCGCAAGGTCTTCTACACTTCATCACTCACACGTATGCGTCTGTGGGGGTTCACATTGTATGAGAAACTGAAACTATACAACAAGTACAATGCAGCGCTTATTACCTTGTCACACAATGAACTGATGCGCTTCTATGCCCAGAAAGGCGATACTGAAGGCATTGTCAACCAGCCGTTACAGATAAAGGGCATCCGTTTCTCCTGCTTTTTCCGTGAAGAGCTGCCCGGCAAAATAAATGTTTCTCTGCGCAGTGTCGATGATTTTCCATGTAATGCTGTGGCGGCAGAGTTTTTCAATGGAGGAGGGCACAAGAATGCTTCCGGCGGCGAACTATGCTGCTCTATGGATGAAGCCGTAGAACTGTTCCGTGCAGCTTTGCGTAAATATAAATGTGAACTTACTCAGTAGTTCTGCATTTCAATGTTTTTAAAATCTTCTAGGATTATTTCTCTCTTCTTAAACGGTTTTTTGCCATTTGTTTTTGTATATTCGCAGAAAGTTGTAATTTTGAGAGATTAATGGACTTAGACGTGATACTATGAGAATTATGAGACTGAACATACTTAAATATCTTTTCTTCTTGCCTATGCTCGCGACTCTGCTGGTTGCCTGTGATGATGCGGTGACATACTCCGAGATGAAGGAGAAGGAGCGCGATGCAGTGAACAGGTTCGTGAAGGAAAACGGTATAAAGGTAATATCTTATGCCGACTTCATTGCCAATGATACAGTAACAGATGTTGCTAACAACGAGTTCGTAGAGGTCGATGATGTCTACATGCAGATTCTGAATAATCCCAAGGATGCCGGCGACGCCCGCAAAATTCTTCCGGGCGATACACGCAACATGCTTGTACGCTATCATGAGTTCAATATCATGGAGGGCGATACCATATCATCGAACAGGTATATGGCCGATGCCGATGAGATGCGCGTAACCAATACCGACGGCAGCTACTCGGCTACCTTTACATCGGGAGTCATGGCAAGCATCTATGGAAATGCTGTTCCCACAGGATGGCTGACCCCGTTGAACTATCTTTACTTCACACGCATGACCGCCAATCTTGCCGAAGTGATACTGATAGTTCCCCACTCAAAAGGTACAGTGACTGCAAGTAACCAGGTATATCCTTGCCTCTACAGGATATCCTTCCAGCCCGAAAACCTCTATGAATTTGAGGAACAGCAGGAAGAGTTGGCGGCAGAATAATGAGGACTTATCATTTCAAACAAAAACTTATATGACACTAATCAAATCTATTTCAGGAATCAGAGGTACTATCGGTGGCCGTGCCGATGAAGGTCTAACTCCTCTTGATGTTGTGAAGCTCACTTCAGCGTATGCAGCGTTGATTCGTAAGACAACCACTAAGACAAGTAACAAGATTGTTGTCGGCCGTGACGCACGCCTTTCTGGCTCAATGGTAAACAAGATTGTCTGCGGTACTCTCATGGGTATGGGCTTTGATGTTGTTGACATAGGTCTTGCGTCAACACCTACGACTGAGGTCGCTGTTACAATGGAGGACGCATGTGGTGGTATCATTCTTACTGCAAGCCACAATCCACGTCAGTGGAACGCTCTCAAGCTCCTTAATGAGAAGGGCGAGTTCCTGAATGCAGATGAGGGTCAGGAGGTTCTCCGCATCGCAGCAGCCGAGGAGTTCGATTATGCAGATGTTGAGACTCTTGGCAAGTACCGTCTTGATGAGAGTTACGATGAGAAGCATATTGATGCTGTTCTTGCGTTGCCTCTTGTTGACGTCGAGGCCATCAAGGCTGCAAACTTCAAAGTTGCTATCGACTGCGTAAACTCTGTAGGCGGTCTCATTCTCCCACGTCTGTTCGAGAAACTTGGCATTACAAAGGTCGACAAACTCTATTGCGAACCGACAGGTGACTTCCAGCACAATCCTGAGCCACTTGCAAAGAACCTTGGCGATATCATGGGGCTTATGGCAAAGGGTGGTAACGACGTTGCTTTTGTTGTAGACCCTGATGTTGACCGTTTGGCTATCATCTGCGAGAACGGCGAGATGTACGGCGAGGAGTATACACTCGTTACAGTTGCCGACTATGTCCTTAAGCACACTCCGGGAAATACTGTTTCCAACCTCAGCTCAACACGTGCTCTCCGCGACGTGACCAATGCTCATGGCTGCACATACACAGCATCAGCAGTAGGTGAAGTTAATGTTGTTACAAAGATGCGCGAGACAAACGCAGTCATCGGCGGCGAGGGTAACGGCGGTGTCATCTATCCTGCTTGTCACGCAGGTCGCGATGCTTTGGTAGGTATCTGTCTGTTCTTGAGCCACCTTGCTCACGAGAAGAAGACTGTAAGCGAGCTTCGTGCTACATATCCGGCCTACTTCATGGGCAAGAACCGCATCGACCTCAAACCGGGTTGCGATGTTGACGCTATCCTCGAGAAAATCAAGGCAACATACGCAGGCAAGGCTGAGATTAATACCGTTGACGGTGTAAAGCTCGACTTCCCCGAGACATGGGTACACCTGCGCAAGAGCAACACCGAGCCAATCATCCGCATCTATTCAGAGGGTCCTACACAGGAGGCTGCCGATGCAATAGGTGAGGAGATTCTCGCACTTGCGAACAGCTTGATGTAATTTGAGTATTGTAAATGATATTCTCGGAGCGCTCTTTTGGGCGCTCTGTTTTTTGTGCCTCTTTATAAGGAATTGATAGCCGAGTTTGAAAATTATAATCCGAATGTTTGGTTTATAAAATAAACTACTTTATATTTGTAGCGGATATCCATGTTTCAAACTTTAAAAGAACTTATTATGGAAGGAAAAAGAATGAATGAGGCCGAGAGCCTGGAGCTAATAACCTCGATGATTAATGATTCGCGTGCGCGAATGACAAAGAATCTTGGAACACCTTTCCTCATCTGGGGGTATACGACAGTTGCCGTTTCAATATGTCAGGCAATTATCGTTGCCTGTGTAGAGGAATTTTATCCTTATCTGTGGGGATGGTTCGCTATTCCGTTAGTAGGGTGGCTGCTTATGTTGCTGTTTAATAAACAAGAGAAAGCGGTAACCAATTACATTGACCGCTGCATAAATGCCTTGTGGTGTGCAATAGGTGTAGCCGCTTTTCTGTTGCCTTTCTTGGGCAGTTTCCAAGGAATCTTTGTCGATGTAATTATCCTTATAGGAGTCGGCACTGCAACTACTGCAGCTGTTGTGAAGGACAAGATAGTGAAACGTATCGGCTATGCAGCAATATTTTCTTCGCTATTGTTTCCTGTTACGCGGGGTGTACTTGTACGTTTTCTTACCCTTGAACAATTTGCAGGAAGGGAACGCTATTTGGTAGAATGTATTATCTTTGCAGTGATAATGTTCCTGTTGCTTGTCGTTTCGGGCCATATACTCAATTACAAGAAAAAATGTTTAAAGAACTGAATCCTTTGTTGCACTCTGAGCTGCGCCTTGCGGTTGTTTCTCTGCTGATAAGTGTGGAGAGTGCCGATTTTGTCTACATTAAGGAGCAGACAAAAGCGACAGCCGGCAATTTGAGCGTGCAGTTGGATAAATTGCAGAAAGCCGGTTACATCAAGGTGGAAAAGGGTTTCAAGGGCAAGATGCCCCGTACTACGTGCTCGATAACACCTGAAGGTGTTTCTGCTTTTGAAGAGTATGTGAAGGCGTTGAGGAGTTATTTGGGAGATAAGATATAGAATATCAATGTGGGCAACCCTTCCTTTTGTGGCAAGGGTTGCTCTGTTGTTATACATAAATCAGTTCCCTTATTACAGCGTCGCTTATGAAAACTCCTTTCTCGGTCAGTGACAAGTGTCCGTTCTCTTCCTTAAGGTTGCCAAGTGCAATCTCCTTTTCTGCGGCACGCAGCAAGTAAGCGTTGAGTCTTTCGTTGAATCTCTCCTTTATCCATGTGAGTGGTATGCCGTTGGCGGTGCGCAGGCGGGTCAGGATTGTGTCATTGTAGCGTTCTTCTTCGGTAAGGTGCTCAACCTCGAAAATGCGCTTTCCGCTCTCCATGCCTTCGATATATGCCTTTATGTCAGCAATATTCCACTCGCGTGACGTGCCGTTGTATGAGTGTGCTGCTGCTCCACAGCCGATGTAGGGCGTGTCGTTCCAGTAGCTGCTGTTGTGACGGCTCTCTTTGCCTGGCAACGCAAAGTTCGAGATTTCGTAGTGGCGGTATCCTGCGGCTTTCATGCTGTCTATGAGCATGCCGAACTGCTCTACATTCTCCTCCTCGCCGAGCTCCGTAATCTTGCCGCTGCACAGGTCGCGGTAGAGCGGTGTACCCTCCTCATACATCAGGTTGTAGGCCGAGAGGTGGTCGGGCTTTAACTCAATTGCGCTCTTCAGGTCATACAGCCATTCATCAGCAGTGGAGCCGGGGAGGGCGAACATCAGGTCAATGCTTATGTTTCCATATCCAGCTGCCCGTGCATTTCTCACGGCTTTGCGTGCCCCCTCTGCTGAGTGGCGTCGCCCCAGTCTTTTCAGTTGTTCATCGTTGAAACTCTGTACTCCCATGCTTATCCTGTTGAACGGCAATCCTCTCAACTGTTCGAGAAACTCGGGAGTCAAGTCATCGGGGTTGCACTCGATTGTGACCTCGGGGCTACTGCTGACGGGATAGGTGCTGTATACGGTGTCACATATTGTGCGTAGCTGTCCGATTGTGAGCGTCGAAGGGGTACCGCCTCCAAGATATATTGTCTCGACCGTCTCGTTTCCGATGTAATGTCTGCGCTCCTGCAGCTCCCTGCAAAGCGCCTTTACATACTCTTCCTTTATATTATATAAGGTGGAAGAGTAGAATGCGCAATATCTGCACCTCTGTTTGCAGAATGGTATATGTATATAGATTCCGGCCATCTGTCATTGTTTGCTTGTCGCGAAGATAATGCTATTTCTGACTAGATATGAGCTTTTTAAATCTTTTTAGTAAAAACATTTCCATTCTGTTTGCTTTTTTTCAGGAAAATTCCTACATTGCCAACTCATTTGAAACTTTAACTAACAGACTGAAAGGCAGGGCCGCAAGTGATGAAGAATATTCAACGAATGAGGCTTGTTGCGGTGGCTCTCCTTTCCAATTAAAACAAAAATAGTATGAAAACTTATCAAACCAACGAAATCAAGAACATTGCAATCGTAGGATGTTCCGGCTCTGGAAAAACCACTCTCACAGAGGCTATGCTCTTTGAGGGTGGAATCATCAAACGTAGAGGTACAATTGAAGCGAAGAACACCGTTAGTGACTACTTCCCTGTTGAACAGGAGTATGGCTATTCGGTGTTTTCAACTGTATTCCAGATTGAGCAGGCCGGCAAGAAACTGAATCTTATCGATTGTCCGGGTTCTGATGACTTTGCGGGCAGTATGGTAAGCGCGATGACTGTTGCCGACTTGGCGATGATGGTCATCAATGGCCAGTATGGTGTCGAGGTAGGTACACAGAACTGCTACCGCTACATCAGCAAGATGAAGAAGCCTATGATGTTCGTGGTTAACCAGGTTGACAACGAGAAGTGCGACTATGATACCATCATCGAGCAGTTGCAGTCTATATATGGCTCAAAGGTGGTTCCCGTTCAGTATCCTTTGAACGCGGGTCCTGGTTTCAGCACTATCATCGACGTTCTGTTGATGAAGAAACTTACATTCACAGGCGAGGGACAGCCACCACTCGTTGAGGATATTCCGGCTGGTGAGGTCGAGAAAGCGAAGGCTCTTCACATGGAGCTCGTGGAGAAGGCTGCCGAGAATGAAGAGGGTCTTATGGACAAGTTCTTCGAGTCAGAGGAGTTGACTACCGATGAAATCCGTATGGGTGCGCGCCTCGGTCTTTCTACCGACAGTGTTTATCCTGTACTCTGCTGTTCTGCTTCTACCGATGTAGCAGTAAGCCGTCTGTTGGAGTTCCTTGCAAACGTTGCTCCTGAGATTACTGATATGCCTCAGCCGGTCAACGCCGATGGCGAGACTGTTCCTTATGACAGCGAGGCTCCTACATCAATCCTCTTTTATAAGACATCTGTTGAACCGCATATCGGTGAGGTCAATTACTTCAAGGTGATGAGCGGTACATTGAAGGCCGGCGATGACCTTCTGAATGCTGACCGTGGCTCAAAGGAGCGTATAGCTCAGTTGTTCTGCAGCGCAGGTGCAAACCGTGTGGCTGTCGATGAGCTCAAGGCAGGTGACCTCGGCTGTACTGTAAAGCTGAAGGATATTAAAATCGGTAATACCCTTAATGCCAAGGATGCCAACAACAAATTTGCGTTGGTGAAATATCCGGCATCAAAATATTCACGTGCAATCAAACCTGCCAACGAATCTGAAATCGAGAAGATGATGCAGGTTCTCAACCGCATGCATGAGGAGGATCCTACATGGCGCATCGAGCAGTCAAAGGAACTTCGCCAGACAATTGTCTATGGTCAGGGTGAGTTCCACCTGCGTACTTTGAAATGGCGTCTTGAGAATGTCGAGAAGGTGCAGGTCAAGTATGAGGAGCCGAAGATTCCTTATCGCGAGACCATTACCAAGGCTGCACGTGCCGACTATCGCCACAAGAAACAGTCGGGTGGTGCCGGCCAGTTCGGTGAGGTTCACATGATTGTAGAACCATACGAGGAAGGCAAGCCATTGCAGGAGGTTTACCGTTTCGGCGGTCAGGAGTTCAAAATCAATGCTAAGGCTACCGAGGAGGTTACACTCGAGTGGGGTGGCAAATTGGTATTCGTGAACAGTATTGTCGGCGGTAGCATCGATGCGCGTTTCATGCCGGCTATCCTCAAGGGTGTCATGGAGCGCATGGAGCGCGGTCCGTTGACCGGTTCTTATGCACGTGACGTTCGTGTCATCGTTTACGACGGAAAGATGCACCCGGTTGACTCTAATGAGCTTTCGTTCATGCTCGCTGGCCGCAACGCCTTCAGTGCTGCGTTCCGTGAGGCAGGTCCGAAGATTCTTGAACCAGTATATGATGTAGAGGTATTCGTTCCGTCGGACAAGATGGGTGATGTAATGAGTGATATCCAGGGTCGTCGCGGTATGATTATGGGTATGGAGAGCGAGAACGGTTATGAGAAACTCTCGGCAAAGGTTCCTTTGAAGGAGATGTCTTCTTATTCTACTACACTCAGCTCATTGACAGGCGGACGTGCTTCGTTCATCATGTCTCCATCGACATATGAACTCGTTCCGGGCGATGTTCAGAACAAGCTTGTTGAGGAACTCGCAGTGAAAGATGAGGAATAATAATTACGGTTCCCATATGCAAAAGGCGAAGAGCATGCTCTTCGCCTTTTTTTGTTAAATAGAGTGCTCTTTTTGCTTTTTATCTGCGTTTCGCTGAAATTAAGTTGATAAAATCGCAACTTGTTTAATTGCTTTTGTTAATTAAAAAGAAAAAAACAATAAAAATAAATATTTGTTATACAAACTAAAGATGTTGTCTTTATATTTGCTTTATGAAAAAGATTACAATTTGGCTTGTAGGGCTTATAATGGGTGTCTGTTGTGTGGCGCTGCTTTTCATGCAGCTGTCATACATCGAGACTATGGTCAAGATGCGCGTCGAGCATTTTGATGAGGGTGTGAAGAGGAGCCTGCATGCTGTGGCGTATAATTTCGAGATAGAAGAGATGCGTGCCTATCTGTCGGGCGAACTGCGTAGCGATGTCGAGTATGCCCGCATGCTGAATGAGAAGTTGCTGAACAGGCAACAGGGTAGGACAAGCGACTTCTATACCTTCTTCGAGTTCCTTATGATTGATGAAAAGCCTTCGGTCGGCAGAGACCAGTCATCTCCGCTCTCCAACAAGAGGGATATGTCTGTTCAGGGTGCGAAGAGCCTGACCCAGGATATCATAAAGATGAAATACAAACATCAGCGCGATGTCTTCGACAGGGTCATATATGATATAATAATGAATGCGGGCGGCAAGCCGTTGCAGTTGCGTATGAATCCCGAGATGCTTTACAGGAATCTCGGCATGGAATTCGCTAACAGCGGCATAACATTGCCTTTTGAGTTCCGCGTGATAAACAACTCGGGCGATACTATCTTTGCCAGCAGCGGACACTTCAGTGATGAGTCGTGCCGTGTCTATCGTGAGGCGCTTTTCGCGAACGATGTCTTCAACCGTATATCCACGCTCGAAGTCAGCTTTCCCACTTCGTACCTGAACAATTACATTTATGGTGCGGTTAAATTTATGATACCTTCGCTGTTGTTCACTTTGGTTATGTTAATAACCTTCGTGATTACACTTTACATGGCTATAAGGCACAAGAGGATAACCCAGATGAAGAATGACTTCATAAATAATATGACCCACGAGTTCAAGACGCCGATATCTACAATATCGCTTGCGGCGCAGATGCTTCAGGACTCTTCGGTAAACAAGTCGCCCGAGATGTTCAACCGTCTCTCCGGTGTCATCTCCAGTGAATCCAAGCGCTTGCGCTTTCAGGTGGATAAAGTTCTTCAGATGTCAATGTTCGATGACAAGAATACGGCGTCTCTTAAGATGAAGGAGCTTGATGCCAATGAGCTGGTTTCGAATATCGTGAATACCTTTGCTGTAAAGGTAGAGCAGGGTGGCGGGCACATTGATTCTGTACTTGATGCGACCGACCCATATGTGTTTGTCGATGAGATGCATTTTACCAATGTGATTTTCAATCTTCTTGACAATGCGGTCAAGTATAAGCGCTACGATGTTCCCATTGCTCTTGAGGTGCGCACCTGGAACTCCGGCGAAAAGTTCATGATGTCGATAAAGGATAACGGTGTCGGAATACGTAAGGAGCATCTGAAGAAGATTTTTGACAGATTTTATAGGGTCAACACCGGTAACGTGCACGATGTGAAGGGCTTCGGTCTCGGTCTTGCCTATGTCAAGCAGATAGTACAGGCGCACCGCGGTACCATACGTGCCGAGAGTGAGCCGGGTGTGGGAACTACATTTACGATTGTATTACCTTTAAAATAAAGAATTATGGAAGAAAAGACAAGAATTTTATTGTGTGAGGATGATGAGAATCTGGGCATGCTTCTGCGTGAGTATCTTCAGGCGAAGGGCTACTATGCCGAGCTCTGTCCTGACGGCGATGCCGGTTATAAGGCTTTCTTGAAAGGCAAATTCGATATATGTGTGTTTGATGTCATGATGCCTATCAAGGATGGCTTCACATTGGCTCAGGAGATTCGTGCGGTAAATGCCGATATCCCCATTATATTCCTGACAGCGAAGACCCTTAACGAGGATATCCTCGAGGGCTTCAAGATCGGTGCCGATGATTACATTACAAAGTCGTTCAGTATGGAGGTTCTTGTGGCGCGTATCGAGACTGTGCTCCGTCGAGTACGTGGCAAGAAGAACAAGGAGAACGCGATGTACAAGATTGGCCGTTTCCAGTTCGATACCAAGAAACAGATTCTCTCTATCGGCGACCAGCAGACCAAACTGACTACAAAGGAGTCGGAACTTTTGAGTCTGTTGTGTGCACATGCCAATGAGATACTACAGCGTGACTTCGCGCTCAAGACAGTGTGGACTGATGACAACTACTTCAATGCCCGCAGTATGGATGTCTACATCACAAAGCTACGCAAGCATCTTAAGGCGGATGACTCAATCGAGATTATCAATATCCACGGCAAGGGATACAAACTCATTGCTCCAGAGGTAGAGTAATGCTATTTGTATGTCTTGAAAACATCAAGGGCTCGACATTTGTCGAGCCCTTGATGTTTGTGATTGCGTCATTGTTTATTCGTTGAGGCTGCGCTTGCCGCCTACGATGTAAACGATGAGTCCGACTACCATTGCTGCGAATGAACCTACGTTGACTGCGTTGATGTTGTTCCAACCAGCAAAGTAGCTGATGATAAGGATAATTGCTGCAATGATTATCAGTGCTAATCCTGCATACTGAATCTTCTGTCCCATAATTGTATATTGTTTTTTTTATTTATTTTTGCGCATTTTCCGCTTTTCTAACTGCAAAGAAACATATAAATATTTAGAGAAAGAAATTTTTTTCCGAAAAAATAATGTAATAAGCTGTTTTAATTTATATTGCCGGGTCTTTTTGTCGGCGAAAAAGTGCCGGTTGGTAAAACGCGATTTGTTTACGGTTTTCAGGATTTATGAAAATCTCTCTTCTGCTTCAGCTGGACTGTTGGGCGTAGTTCCCTTCTCTTTGGGGCTGTCGCATGTGCTGCCGTTAAAATGCTTTGAGTAAAAAGGTTGCTCTAAAGTTTTGCTATTTGAAAAATTGTGCTTATCTTTGCACCCGCGTTTAGATAAACGAATGTTTAACCAATTTATTAATTAAAAATGAATCAATACGAAACCGTTTTCATTTTAACTCCCGTTTTGTCTGATGCTCAGATGAAGGAAGCGGTAGAGAAGTTCAAGGGCATTCTCACTGCTGAAGGTGCTGAGATTGTCAATGAGGAGAAC
>JAFXGX010000054.1 GCA_017536695.1 Bacteroidaceae bacterium
GGAAACAGATGCTTTATTTATGAGTTTGAAAAGATTTGTTGAGAGTTTGCCATCTAATTCGTTTGCACCTTACTTTACTACTGATATGCGCCTTATGACAGGTCGTTATTATAAAGTGACGGTGAACAAATGCGGATGGCTGATTCAAGACTATTTGGATTTATAAGGAATTTTGAATGATACAGATTATTTGCAGGAATTATTATTTCGGTGAATAATCTGTATCATATAAACAATAATTCTCTGAGACCTTGTGTGGATTTCATTAAATGTTTTCTTGTTTTGTCTCGTTGTTGTGTGGACATAGTTGCACCCTCGTTGTTTCTTAGGCCTGAGGTATATACACCAAGTACATCGAGGGTTGCTGTTACATCGGCTGCCGAATCGTGGGCATCGTCAAGGTCCACACCTAATTGCGATGCTACAATTAGCAGAGATATTCCTAAAAGTCATGTCGGCTAAAATCGACGATATTAAGGTGTTACGTTGTGATAATCGCGAGTGTAGAGAGACGCCCGCAGACTTCGGAAATAAGTAATCACCAAAAGATACCTTGACGAAGAATAATTGGAAAGTGTATTTAAATGCTGAAAGAGGTCCCGAGTGGGACCTCTTTCAGCATTTTGCTTCCATCGCCTTTACTATCCACTCCACATCACGCAGCAGGTCCTGAAGATCCTGTTCGTGCTCTTCCTCTTCGGCCATTATACGTTTTGCAATGTCGCAGGTAGTGTAATCGACATTGTTGCAGAACGATGCAATCTCCTCGTAGCGTACTATGGCACAGCGCTCGGCCGCGACATTCTGTTTGAGCAGGTTCATCACATCGGTATTGAGCGGCACGGAATATTTGCAACGCGCAAGGGTACTCCACTGCACAGGGTCAAGGACAGGTGTTCCCTCAAGCTGGATAATCCTGTCGGCAAGCAACCGGGCATGCCGGAACTCTTCCATAGCGTGTTCCTCAAACTCTCTCTGCACATCGGAACGCATAGCCCCCTCAACGACCAGTGTCCCTATCCAATACTGGTAGAACGCCAGCCACTCCTCACTTAGTGCAGCGTTGAGCTGCGAGAGGAGTTCAGGCAGGTCAATTCTTTTGCGCAGAATCAAAATACTTTCTCTTGCCATACTATCAATGTTTTAATGGTGAATAATGATAAAAGAACAGATATTTGATTTATTTGTTTGATTTATCTGCTTATTATTTTGACTTGATACACTTTTTGATTATGTTTGTAGAGAACCTTGAAAAGGCAAACATTAATCATTTTATGTAATAAAACTCCACTTTATTCGTGGGCAATATCATAAAAAGTATTAATTTTGCAAAAGATATATATAGAACAACAAGAACAATACGATATATGAAACTGGCCGTCTCTACAAAACCGACCTTTTTTATAGAGGAGGACAAGATAATAACACGCCTCTTTGACGAAGGGCTCGATTATCTGTTCCTCTACAAAGAGTACCCTCATCCACAGTTCATGGAGAGGTTGCTAAACCTTATACCAAAGAAATACCACAAGCGCATATTCACATGCAACAATCGTCTGATGCAGGAGTACAAGCTTGCCGGTACACTTTTTACCCTTGACTCCAACCCTCCTATGGGCAACGAGAAGGGCAAGATTGTTGGCTATGCCAGCAACCTGCAGCATCTTAAGGAACTGCGCAAGACATACGATATCGTATGTTTCGGTCCTTTGGGCCGCACATTCTACCAGAGTGCAGAGCTCAATGAGATTGGTAAAAAGATGATCAACAAGAACACTTGGGCATTCGGCGACATTGACGAGGCTAACCTCAAGCGCCTGACAAACTATGGATTCGGAGGAGTAATAGTTAACGAACTGATGTGGAACAATTTTGACTCCTGCCGTTCAACCGACTACACAGAACTTATCAACCGCTTCAAGAGAATAAAGAAAGCCGTTGACAAACTATAATAACGAAATACAATAACAACAATAAATTCAATAAGCATTATGGACAACACTCCCTACATGGTATTTGCAGGTACGAAGTCACGTTACCTTGCAGAAGAGATTTGCAAAGAATTGGGTTGCGAGCTCGGCCAGATGAACACCACTCATTTTGCTGACGGTGAGTTCGCCGTTTCTTACGAAGAGTCTATTCGCGGTAAGAACGTATTCCTTGTACAATCTACATTCCCCAACTCTGACAACCTTATGGAACTTTTGCTTATGGTTGACGCTGCCAAGCGTGCTTCTGCCAAGAGCATTGTTGCAGTTATGCCTTATTTCGGTTGGGCTCGTCAGGACCGCAAGGACAAGCCACGTGTTTCAATCGGTGCAAAGCTCGTTGCCGACCTATTGAGCGTAGCAGGTGTAAGCCGTGTCATCACTATGGACCTTCACGCCGACCAGATCCAGGGCTTCTTCGACATCCCTGTAGATCATCTCTATGCATCAATGGTATTTATCCCATACATCAAGTCTCTCAACCTTGAGGACCTTGTAATTGCAACACCTGACGTAGGCGGTTCAAAGCGCGCAAGCACATACTCAAAGTGCCTTGGTGTACCCCTGGTACTCTGCCACAAGACACGTGCAAAGGCAAATGTTGTAGACACAATGCAGATTATCGGTGACGTAGAGGGCAAGAACGTGATCCTTGTAGACGATATCGTTGACACAGCAGGTACTATCTCAAAGGCAGCAGACCTTATGATTGAGAACGGTGCAAAGTCAGTACGCGCACTTGCTTCACACTGCATCATGTCAGGTAACGCATCAGAGAGAGTTCGCGAGTCAAAGATGACAGAGATTGTCTTCACAAACAGCATCCCTTATGACCGCGGTTGTCCAAAGGTAAAGCAGCTCTCAATTGCAAAGGGCTTTGCCGAGGCTATCAAGTGCGTGCTCAACAACCAGTCAATCAGCAAGCAGTACATCTGCTGATAACAGCACATACACAATATAGTAAAGAACGGAGATTGCAATCGCAATCTCCGTTCTTTACTATATCAAGAGTGTTACAAGGGATGGATAAACGCAGAAGTTTGCTTTTTAGCCATTCCTTGTTTAGTATTGTTCTTTCTCATTAGGAAAATCACAAGCCTTGACATCGCTCACATAGCTACCCACAGCATCGGTGATGATTGTGTTAAGGTCGGCATAGCGACGGAGGAACTTCGGAGAGAAATCGGCTGTCATGCCGAGCATATCGGCATATATAAGCACCTGACCGTCAACCTTCACACCGGCACCGATACCTATTACAGGGATAGAGATTGAGCTTGCCACCTTCTCGGCAAGAGCAGCAGGGATCTTCTCAAGGACAAGCGCGAAACAGCCGGCCTCTTCAAGGAGCTTTGCATCGGCAAGCAGCTTGGCAGCCTCAGCATCGTCCTTTGCGCGGACAGCGTATGTTCCGAACTTGTTAATGCTCTGTGGGGTAAGTCCCAGGTGACCCATGATGGGAATACCGGCATCAAGAATCTTGCGTACCGAGGGGAGAATCTCCTCACCACCCTCAAGTTTGAGAGCATCGGCATGAGTCTCCTTCATTATGCGGATAGCATTCTTCACAGCCTCGTCGGCATTTACCTGATATGTACCGAAAGGCATATCCACAACAACCAATGCACGCTTCACGCCACGAACGACGCCCTTTGCGTGATAAATCATCTGGTCGAGAGTGATAGGCAATGTTGTTACATTACCCGCCATCACATTAGATGCAGAGTCACCCACGAGCAGCGCGTCAATACCCGCGTTGTCAAGGATAGATGCTGTAGTATAATCGTATGCGGTGAGCATTGCAATCTTCTCACCCTTGCGCTTCATTTCGATAAATCGGTGCGTAGTAACCTTGCGTGTGTCTTCCACCAAATACTTTGACATGATTAAAATCTTTTTGTAAAAATTAAAAATGTTTGTCTTTGTGTGCTTTATTGAAAGCGACTGCAAAGTTACATCATTTTTATCAAAAGGCAATGCCGTATCAAAATAATCAGTAACTTTAGGGCATACTAATTGTTATTGACGTAAGCAAGGTATAAATTCACAAGAACCGCGAACCAGTTATCCCGATACGCAGTGAGGAATCTCCAAACGCAATTTCAGTATGGATTGTTTATCATACGTATATTAGAATCAAATAGCATAATATGAAAAAGATTGTAATCATCGACGGTGGACCACGCCGTAATATGAACACAGCACAGCTGTTGCAGAA
>JAFXGX010000055.1 GCA_017536695.1 Bacteroidaceae bacterium
ATTCTTTATCCTTATTTGCTGCTAACAACAACTGTTGCTCACACAGTGCCGGTTTCTTCTTGAAATTACTCTTGCAATGATTGTTGTTTGGCGTGAAAACTCCTGCGTTTTTAGAAGTTTCGCTTTGCTCCAGCATGACACGTACGCGGTCTGTTCTCTTGCAAATGGTAATTTCCTAAAACCTCCGGCACTATCTAAAACACAGCAAACAACCGTTCAGACAGTGGAAACAGGATAAAAGCTGTTTGAGCGGTGGATATCAGCGTTGCTGTCATTGCGTGGAAAGCGAGTTCTTTTATCCCCGATGGCTGAACGAAAAGTTGTTTGTGGCAAGCAACGGCCGGCCGAATGCTCGCCTTGGTGGCATGAGCGAAAGGCTGTTGCGACTGTTTTTGCAGTGCCGGGCGCTTTTTGTTACTTTTTCACGCGATGAAAAAGTAAAGAAAGAACGACAACAATAAGAATATACAATAACAGATTAAGGGTAAGTTGTATTGAAGAATATAAAAATTCTCATTCCTGTTCATATACTATCTCAATAAGTATACCCCTAATTTTTACTGGTGAGCCGGTATAATGGTTACGGCCATACAGAACTGAAAAGAGATAAGCTGCCGGCCGGCAGCTTATCTCTTTTCAGTTCAGCACAAATTCCCTATAATCGCCGTTCATCTCTTTCTCGACCCTGAAGTTACGCGCGAAGTTCTTTATGAACTCAAGTGAAGAGACCGACGGGCGTGGAAACTTTTCTTTTTTAAGAGCCTTTCTGATAACATGCTCTGTAATTGCGGTAGATGTTTTATCCATAGGCAAACGGTTGTTGGTTCTTTCCTTTGTATTATTAACGCTCGGCACATAAAAATAGTATATGCCGCCAAAGAAAAAAATTCTTCTGCGGCATATACCCCAACCCTATTACTTAATTATTAGAAACCTCAATACTCCCTAAAGAGATAAAAAGAGCTTCTAATTCCCGTAAGTACTATTCCATGACCAATGATACATTCTTCTCGGCTGCAATGCGGCGCATGTTCAGCACAGCATAGCGCATACGGCCAAGGGCAGTATTGATGCTCACTCCTGTTATGTCGGCTATCTCCTTGAATGACATGTCCTGATAGTAACGCATGAATACCACCTCGCGCTGACAGTCGGGCAACTCATCGATGAGCATACGCACATCCTTGAGCACCTGTTCGTTCACCATACGGTTCTCAATGTTGCCCTCGGAGAGCTTTGCGTTGTTCAACAGGTCAATCTCAGTCTCATCATTGGAGACGGTATTCTCGTTCCTCTCAATACGGAACTGGTCTATCACAAGGTTATGCGCAATACGGGTAATCCATGCCGCAAACTTGCCGTCATTCGTATAACGGCCCTGCTGCAGAGTTACGATAGCCTTGACAAAAGTCTCCTGGAAGATGTCTTCTGCCACCTCCTTTGAACGTACTATAAAATATATGTAGTTGAACAACCTGTCCTGATGACGGCTCAACAATGTATCGAATGCCGAGTTATTGCCCCCCAGATAAAGTGTGACCAACATATCATCGGTCATCTGCTTTAAATTCTCCATTTATTCCTTCTTTAAAAATTGAAGTAGAGATTTTCTATAGGCAATCGGTTTTTACAGGTTTATGAATGAATTAACTTCGCAAAGGAAAGAAATAAATATATTAATTCCAAATAATTTTAAAGAAAATTGCCATTCCCGCACAATATAAGGGGGCGAGTGACGTTACGGAGCACCCAAAGTGGCAACACACACAATTATTTGACGGCACATATATACATTATCTAATTAATTTTACTATTTTTGAGGTAAGCATAAATAAAAACCTAACAAGACTATAATATGAATAGAAGAGTTTTCCTGTTCCTGCTTTCATTGGCTACTGGCATATCGGTGGCAGTGGCAAACGCCGCTGATGTAAGTAAAATTTTCTCAAAGTCATTCTCGAATGGCACCCCGGTGCAGATAACGAACAACCGGGACAAGGGCTTTGCCATAAAAGTGGGCAATGACGGCACCACTGTGACCAGTGGCGGCACCGCCTACGGCGAAGATGAGATATGGTACCTTGTAGGCGATGCTTCATCGTTCAGGATGTACAGCTACAAGGCAGGCAAGAAACTCGCCCTGAAGCTGGAGAGCAGCGACAGTGGCGCGGCAGCGACAATGGCAAAGGCAAGTGACGGAACCCCACTCGCGCTTACCGCACAGGAGGACGGCAGTTATGCCATTGGAGCAGCAGGGAACCCGGCACAGAGCTTCAACATGTTCGGCGGCGCAGGCCGCGACATCAGGCTATACAGCAGCGAGGACAACGGAAGCCACTGGAACATAAGACCCATCGACATGAGCAAACCGCTCAGAATAAAGTACAACGCGCAGCTGGAGGGAGGTTTTGACACGAACAGCCGCATTGGCGAACTGGCTATTACCGTTGATGGCTCAACAAGCAACAGCATGCTCACAAAAGAGAGCGCTCTACAGGAACAGACCTGTTACCTGCCGCACAATGCAAAGTTCGGCATTGCCACAGGACTCGTTTGCCACGGTTGGAAGATGGACATAAACGGCGGCAAGGAGATTGCCGAGCAGGAACTTACCGGCAAAGGTATGGATATTACAGTCAACATCAGCGTTGACAAGGAGAACAAGTATCAGTACCTGTTCTACTCTCCCGATGAGAAGGGCATCCCTTACCGCATTCCTGCGATTGTGACTACGGCCAATGGATATGTATTCGCCATAAATGACTACCGTCCATGCGGCAATGACATCGGTTTCGGCGAGGTTGACCTTGTAATGCGCCACAGCGTGAAAGGCGGCAGCGAATGGGACGGTCACTCATGGAGCGAGCCTGTCAAGATTGCCGACGGAGTGGGCAAGGAGGCCAAGGAGACATGGCTCACCGGATTCGGCGACCCGGCTGTAGTAGCCGACCGCGAACGTAACGAGATTCTTGTGATGAGCGTATGCGGTAACCGTGTATGCTGGCACGGCAACTATGGTGCCGGCACGGCAGAGAACCCCGAGAACCCCAATCGCATGGCACGCCTGCGCATCAAGTTCGATGAGGAGACCGGCCAATGGGTGGCAAGCGAGCCCGAAGAGGTCACATATGAGATATACCCGTTGTTCAAGGACAAGAACGGTAAGACACATGTCGGCTCAATGTTCATAGGCGCCGGCCGCATTGCACAAAGCAAGATGATAAAGGTCGGAGAATACTATCGCATTTACTGCGCTGTGTGGGCCGTGGAGACAGGCAGCTACCGCCACCACAACTATGCGCTCTACTCCGATGATTTCGGTGAGACATGGCACCTGCTCGGCGAACTGGGCAACGATTTCAACGACAGCCCCGCACCATACGGTAACGAGCCCAAGTGCGAAGAGCTCCCCGACGGCAGCGTGCTGCTGAGCAGCCGCAAGGGCTACGGACGCTATTTCAATGTGTTCCACTACACCAACTTCGAGAAGGCCGAGGGCTATTGGGACGGCGCTGTCGCTACCGACCAGGTGGGCGACCTCAAGTTCGGCAGCAACGACACCAACGGTGAGCCATTGCTTGTGGGCAACATACTGTTCCAGTCTGTACCCACAGGTGATAGCCGCAGCGACGTGGCGATATTCTACAAGCCGCTGAGCAATGACCCGGCAACATACACCCCGACTGAGCTTTCAAAAGGCTGGAAGAAATTGAAGGTTTCGGACCGCGGCTCGGCCTACTCGTCAATGTGCATCTTGCCCGACGGCAACATAGGAATATACTACGAGGAAGAGCCCGGCGGCTATTCAATGGTATATGTTCCTATAAATATATACAGCGCAGTCGGCCCTACTGTATATAACAGCCATCTGATTGACAAGTGCCCTACCTGCGAAGAAGGGAAATACGAAGGGATTGTCACGGTAGAATAAGACTTCTTGAGCATAATAGTTTCTGGGCTGCGTCATGTTATGAGGCAGCCCAGAAATTATATGTTGACTTTTAAGATTGAGTGCACTAAGGGCTTAGTAGAAATTTCGTGTGGACGAAATAACTCAACTAAATAAAACTGTTATTCCTTGGTTTGTTTTACCCTTAATCTGTTGTCGTTTATTCTTCTTGTTGTCGTTCTATCACATACTTTTCATGACTGAAAAGTACGCAAAA
>JAFXGX010000056.1 GCA_017536695.1 Bacteroidaceae bacterium
CTATGCTTATAAATGCGGTGAAGGTGTTGAACGGAACTTTGAGGAGGCTGTAAAGTGGTATCGCTTGGCAGCAGAGCAAGGTGACAATGATGCTCAAAATACATTAGGCGTGTGCTATGCAAAAGGTGAGGGTGTTGAACAGAACTTTGAGGAGGCTGTAAAGTGGTATCACTTGGCAGCAGAGCAAGGACTCGTTGAGGCACAATATAATTTAGGCAATGCTTATAAGCGCGGCGAGGGTGTTGAACAGGACTTTGAGGAAGCTGTAAAATGGTGGCGCTTGGCAGCAGAGCAAGGACTCGTTGAGGCACAACATAATTTGGGCTATGCTTATAAATGCGGTGAGGGTGTTGAGCAGAATTATGAAGAGGCTGTAAAGTGGTGTCGTTTAGCAGCAGAGCAAGGGAATGATAAAGCACAATATAATTTGGGTATTGCTTTTCAATTTGGTGCCGGCGTAGAACAAAGTATGGAAGAGGCTGTAAAATGGTGGCAATTGTCTGCTGAACAGGGGTTTGTTGAAGCACAAAAGAAATTAGGGGGTATATATATCAGGGGCGAAGGCGTTGAGCAGAATGACAAAGAGGCTGCAAAGTGGATACTATTGGCCGCAGAACAAAATGACACCTCATCGCAAAATGTTATGGGCATTATTTACCATTTTGGTGACGGTGTTGAGCAGAACTATGAAGAGGCTGTTAAGTGGTGGCGATTGGCTGCAGAGCAAGGGAATGATAAAGCACAATATAATTTGGGCGTTTGTTATTATGAAGGCACCGGCGTTGAAGAGGACTTGGAAGAGGCTGTAAAGTGGTGGCGATTGGCTGCGGAGCAAGGGAATGATAAAACACAATATAATTTGGGCGTTTGTTATTATGAAGGCACCGGCATTGAAGAGGACTTGGAAGAGGCTGTAAAGTGGTGGCGATTGGCTGCTGAACAAGGTTATGCTTTTGCTCAACTTTGTCTGGGCAATGCATATGCAGATGGCGACGGCGTTGAACAGAACTTTGAGGAAGCTGTAAAGTGGTATCGCTTGGCAGCAGAGAAAGGCAACGAAGATGCCAAAGAGGCGTTAGAGAGGTTACAAAATGAATAGAATTCCGGCAAAACATATAAGAACCGAGAAGTTCAGTAACAAGAATTTCTTTATTGAGATTAAACTCTATGAGTATGGGCTTGCTCGGGGGCATTGTGTGTGCAAGCGGTGCGGAATGGAAAGCAAGATGTGGAAATCAGATGGTTCCCCGCTCTTGTACTTCCCCGGTTATCATTGGATGACAATTGTAGAGTGGAATGAGTTCTATAAGTGTTTTGCGAGTGATAAAACGGCAAGGCGCTGGGTGCGTCGTGTGATGAGTCACTGCTTCGACGGATTCTTGAAACCAGACGGCAATATTGACCATACGAAATTTGCAATTGAGTATGACCGGCGCAATGGCAGGAGCAGGGAGTATTACAGAATGAATGTAAAGCAGTTGCTATTGATGAAGGAACTCTTGCCTGGTTTCTTTTATCCGGGCACATTCCGCACCGATAATTTACCGTACACAAATGATGTTGTTGAGGTGTCATCAAAGGAGGAGTACAAAAGCATGCCACCAAACATCCTGAATCCCATCGTTTACAGAAAGTTCCTGCAAGAACGGTTACGCCTTCATAAGAGATATATCCCGGTTGAGCAATTAAAGGAGTTTGTAAAGGTGTTCGACCCCATCTTCTTTAAGCAGATTTGTGAGGAGCGCACCATGAACGATTGCAACATTGAGGTGGAATATAAATTCCTGCAAGGTGAAAAGCCCGAGATGCGCATTTTTGTACAGGACAACAATTATATTGAGTTTAATTTGCCAAACGAATAAAAATAACATTATGAACATCGAAGAACTTAAACTACGTGCAGCTTTCGGCGATGCCGAGGCGCAATTTGAGTTGGGTAAAGCTTATGAATGTGGTAGAGATGTTGTGGTGAATTTATGGGAGTCTGTTAAATGGTTTTATGTGGAAAAGGATGTAAACAAGGCTATAGAAATGTATAAAGAGAATGATACTTTTATTAGTCGATTTGCATTGGAACGTCTGAAAGTAAAATAATGGATGTGATAATAAGATGCGGAGCATGGAATATTAAGCTTGAAGAACTTCGTTCACAATTGCAAACAGGTGATGCTCTTCATTTTAGTTCTTATGAGGAATTGGCCGGTTATTGTTATCCATTCAGCAAAAAATTAGCAAAGGGAATCACTGACGAGCAAAAGTATTGGCTGTTGTATTATATTGCTTATTTTTTTCATCAACATGTTTTAATGTATGCAAATTGTTTGGGATATGCTCACTTTTTGAAAGATGTTGAATTGCATATTGTAAACGATTGGTATTGGGGCAAGAATGGAACTTACAAAGAGAAAAGGATTATTGCTTTAAATCCCATACTTATATGTTATAACCCTTGTATTCTTTCGAACACTATTATACATGAACTTACACATTTTGTTGAATATAACCATAAAAGAGTTTTTTATGATTTACTTGAACAGAATGTTATAAAATGTGGCTTGCAAAAAGAATTGCATGGTCGTGAGAATAATTCCGTTGGTAAATTCCCTACATCAATAAATATTTGGGAGAATGAGATTGACGATGAAGGTTACAAACAAATAAAGGCTCTTTTAAGGATTAAGCAAACTCGGCGACATTATAACCGTAAATGTCCTAAACATAACCGTAAATATCCTAAACAATTGTCGTTTAAATTCAAGGATTATGATATATCTTAAAGAGTTTAGAATACCTAAAGATAGTTGGGTTGATTGCTATTTTAGTTGCCCTTGTGCTGCTGGCAGACATGGGTCTTGTCCCTCGGATTTGCCTAAAAACATGCCTACAGTGTGTAAAAATACCCACTTGAACACTTGGTATCCTTGGAACATATTATACAATCGCGGTTTACACAAATTCTCTTTCGAAGACATAACAATTCTGTATGGCGGCAACGGCTCGGGAAAAACAACCTTGCTGAACGTTATTGCACAGAAACTTCAGTTAAATAGGCTCACTCGTTATAATAAGAGCACCTGCTTTGATGATTATGTAAGTGTATGCAGCTATGATACGACCGATTTGAATGCAGAGCATTGTATTCAACGTGGAAGAATACTTGTAAGTGATGACGTGTTCGATGCTATGCTAAAGAAAAGAAAACTGAATGAACAAATAGACCAGCGACGCGAGGAACTTGTAAATGAGTACTTTGAGATGCCGGAGTTGCCAAGAGAGAATCTTTCCGACCCTGATGTGCTAAAAGAGTACAAGCGTATATATGCAGCCGGCAAAAGGAGTTGTTCACAGTATGTGAAAGCAAATCTGCAACGCAACAGTAAAGAACAATCTAATGGCGAAACAGCTTTTGAGTTCTTTATTGAAGCGATAAAGGATGACTCACTTATACTGTTAGACGAACCGGAAAATAGTCTTTCCGCAAAATGGCAAATGAAACTTTCCAGATACATATCAGGTGCAGTGAGGGCCTTCAGATGCCAGTTTATAATAGCTACACACTCACCTTTTATACTCTCAACTCCAGGAGCAAGAATTTATAATCTTGATTCTATGCCAATTAGCACCGAGCAATGGTACAATTTGGATAATACACGCAGTTACTATCAACTGTTTAAAGACAATGAATCTTTATTCAATAAATAACATTATTAATATCAATTAGCATAATTCACAAAAGTTTCAAGTTATGTTTCAAGGTATGACATTATTCAAATGTACCGAGTGTGGCAAACATTTTATGGCAGCAGAATTGTCGCATGGCTTTTTACTCACACCCACAGATGGTTCATCGTGCCAAAGAAATTGACAGATGGAAAAATAGTTATATATATCGTCAAATTATATCTTCTTAAGTATGTGCGCAATAATATTTTATTCTATGATATGTCCCAAATGTGGTCATAGTTTCAGATGGTGTAATGGCGGCGACATAATAGTCTGTCCATCTCAAATACTTCCTCAATGCCCTAAGTGTAAACATAAAGCAATCGTGTGTGAGTTTAATCCAATGTTCCGCAACAATAAATGATATTTAGCATAATTCACATAAGTTTCAAGTTATGTTCCGAAGAATGACATTATTCAAATGTACCGAGTGTGGCAAACATTTTATGGCAGCAGACATTGAGTTAGGGGCCACTACCCTGTCTGCTCCGCAAAGGTGCCCCAAGTGTGGCAGTATGCGTACCCGCCCGTCACGATTGTTTGGCGGCAGCGATTCTGCGTATAAAGAGATTTGGAATAAAATGGAGAATAAATGATAGCTGGTTATGAAAAGGAGAAAAATGCTTATCTACGGTACAGTCACACAAGGCTGTATCGTGTGTCAAACTCATGTTTCACTTGAGTTCATATTGTTAGTGCCAAAAGGGCAATGCTTCGATGGGGTTGTACACTTTCCCACCACTGTTGAAGAGCGCCCTAAATATAAGAAGCCTCATTGCGAAACCCCTCCTTATAAGCGTCCGCCAATAAACCTGAATAAACCTGAAATTTGCGATGTCAGGAGAAAGAATTACTGTTTGGAGACAGCATTGACGGAATTCGGGAAATTCAAGGCCGTAGATTTAACTATCTGCAAGGAGTGCATGGAAGATTACGATTACTACACTGTGTTGGAGTATGAATATGACGGTGGTTTTAACACCCATTATTTTGACATTCCTCCAAGGTTTACAGCGGAGTTTAAAAGATTGCTTCAGATTGATTAAGCATTAGACATAAAAGACCTATGACAGAGATTCTTCCTCCCTTCGGTTGTCAGAATAACAAAACAACGTTTTGTTATCGACGAGTTTTGCAGCGAAAAGCAAAACGAGTCAATGACCTTTTTTGTTATCGACGAGTTTTGCAGCAACAGGTCAAACGCAGCATAGCCGTTGGTTATGCCGTTTGCGTTGCAAAAAGCAAAACGAGTCAATGACCTTTTTGTTATCGACGAGTTTTGCAGCAACAAGTCAAACACAGCATAGCCGTTGGTTATGCCGTTTGGGTTGCGAAAAGCAAAACGAGTCAATGACCTTTTTTGTTATCGACGAGTTTTGCAGCAACAGGTCAAACGTAGCATAGCCGTTGGTTATGCCGTTTGGGTTGTGAAAAGTAACACGAGTCAATGACTTTTTTGTTGTCGACGAGTTTTGCAGCAACAGGTCAAACGCAGCATAGCCGTTGGTTATGCCGTTTGCGTTGCAAAAAGCAAAACGAGTCAATGACCTTTTTTTGTTATCGACGAGTTCTGCAGCAACAGGTCAAACGTAGCATAGCCGCAGGTTATGCCGTTTGGGTTGCGAAAAGCAAAGCGAGTCAATGACAGTGCAAATATAGGATGACAAGTACTCAGGTGCACTTAGACGATACAATTCATTAAAAAAGTTGCAAAGGTAAGCGTTTTTTGTTTACCTTTGCAACAAATTAGCCGAATATGAGTTTGAATGACTGGATAAGAGAGCAAGAACAAAGAGGAATTACCACATTCTCTTTTCAACAAATGCGATGCGTGTTTGCAGAACGTTCTGAAAAGACGCTGAAAACAGATATCAACAGACTTACATTGTCTAAGAAGATTCAAAACGTATATAAAGGTTTTTATGTAATCATCCCTACCCAATATCAGTTAAAGGGAGTTGTGCCACCGACTTATTACATCAATGAACTGATGGAGTATCTTGGCAAGCCTTACTATGTGGGATTACTTTCTGCAGCAGTCATATATGGAGCTTCTCATCAGAGAGCAATGATGACTCAGATTGTAACTACAGGACCAAGACCAAGGACCTCAAATAAACACTCACTTTTGGATTGGAATTACCGTCAGCAGATACCAAATGAACTGATTGAAAGCCGAAACGCAGAAATGGGGCGAATAAACTATTCATCGGCAGAGTTGACAGCGGTGGATATTATTCAGTTTGCATCAAATATTGGAGGTTATCAAAGGGCTGCCACCGTTCTTGCTGAATTAGTGGATGCGATTGATATATCAAAAATGGAAGGGGTTCTTCCATATACCACAACGACGGCAATGCAACGGTTCGGGTACTTGTTGGAGTTTGTTTTATTTGAGCAAGGTAAGGCAGACCAATTATACGACCTAATAAAAAAACGGAATGGTTATTTTAATGCCGTACTTATGAGTTCTGAGCATCCTGCATTGGATGATACAGAGAGTAACCGATGGAGAGTAAACATGAATATTGACATTGAAATTGATGAATTATGATAGATAGAGCTTCCATAATGGCATGGAATGAGTTTGTTCCATGGACTGATTTTGCGATGATTGAGCAAGATTTGATAATTAGCCGTGCATTGGTAGATATATTTAGCGATGATTTTCTGAGTGAGCAATTGGCCTTCAGAGGCGGAACCGCCCTACATAAGTTATACCTTTCGCCTCAAATCAGATATAGCGAGGATATTGATTTGGTGCAGATAAATTCTGGTCCAATCAAGCCTATCTTATTCCGATTGGGCGAAGTGTTGAGTTGGATGCCAGATAAGGTAATCAAGCCTAAGAGACATAACAATACCATGCTGTTCCGAATGGTGTCTGAAATACCTCCGGTGCAACCTATACGCTTAAAGGTAGAGATAAACTGTAAGGAGCATTTCAGCGTAATGGGATTTCACAAAGTTCCGTTCGAGGTAAACAACAAGTGGTTCAGCGGTAAATGTGAAATAACGACCTATACTCTTGATGAATTGATGGGTACGAAACTTAGAGCTTTATATCAACGCAAGAAGGGACGTGACCTTTTCGATATGCAAATAGCGTTGGATCATGGAAACATTAATATCGAAAAAACGCTTGAATGCTACAGCAAGTATATGGATTTTGTGGTAGAAAAAGCCCCGACCTATAAGCAGTTTGTGCAGAATATGGAACAAAAGCTTCAAGACCCTGAATTTCTTGATGACACAGATATACTTCTTCGTGCAGGTGCCGATAAGTTTGACCCTCAACGAGCATATGCCATGGTCAAGGAGGCATTTATTGATAAATTGCCAGGGAAAAGAGATTAAACAGCGGCAGTATCCAAAGTATTGTGTAAATGAGAACCTTTATCTAACGCCACATGTAAACCCACAATCATTGCTTTTTAGATTATTGTGACGCAAATTCAACAACAATCATTGGAATTGCAATGATTGTTGCATGTTTTTTATAAAAGGGCGAACACACCGGTTTGCCCTTACGGTATTAAACGTTATACATTCAACACTACACATTTTAGCAAATAAAAAAGGCGCGCTCACACGAGCGCGCCTTTAATAATATGTTCATGCTTGAATTAAGCGAACCACTTGACGTATGCGAAGTCCATACGGTGAGGAAGCTCCTCGTGGTTAGGATACATGCGGAATGCAACCTTGAACTCGCCTGCGTTTGTAGGAGCAATCTCCGCTGCGAAAGTGAAGATGTTGCCCTCACGCTTAACAACCTCAAGAGGATAGGTCATGAATACCTGGTCGTTACCCTTTGAATCCGGTGCAATAACAACGAGCTCGATAGCTACAGCGTTGTCCAAGCCCTTCTCATCAACCTTTACGGTAACGTTGTACTTGTCGGCTGCTGACATTGCGCCATTGAGGAAGTTTGTGTCGCCCTCTACTGAGAGAACCTCAACTGCGTTCCACTTTGCAGCAACCTCCTCTTTCCACTTTGCAAGCTCGCGAACAACCTTTGAGTCGTTGGCGATGAGGCGATGATAACGCTCGGCCTGCTTGCAGTAGAACTTGCTGTAGTAGTCATCGAGCTGACGCTTCATTGTGAAGTGAGGAGCGATCTCTGCGATTGACTTCTTGATGCACTGAACCCACTCATCAGAGTAAGCCTTGCCGTTACGGTTGTAGTACATCGGGAGAATCTCGTTCTCGAGGAGAGTATAGATTGTAGCAGCGTCGAGCTGATCCTGGAACTCCTGGTTCTGGTATGTACGCTCCTCCTTGAGTGCCCAACCTGCACCTGGCTTGTAACCCTCACACCACCAGCCGTCGAGGACTGAGAAGTTGAGGACACCGTTCATGAGAGCCTTCTCGCCTGATGTACCTGAAGCCTCGAGAGGACGTGTAGGAGTGTTCATCCAGATATCAACACCTGAAACGAGCAGCTTCGCAAGGTCCATATCGTAGTTCTCGAGGAAGATAATCTTACCTACGAACTCAGGACGGCGAGATACCTCGATAATCTTCTTAATCAAGCCCTGACCTGCACCATCGTGTGGGTGAGCCTTACCTGCGAAGAGGAACTGGATAGGACGCTCGGGGTTGTTGAGCAACTTTGCAAGACGGTCGAGGTCTGTGAAGAGAAGGTGTGCACGCTTGTAAGTAGCAAAGCGGCGTGCGAAACCGATAACAAGTGCATCGGGGTTAATCTTCTTCACTACGTCAACGATGCGCATCGGGTCGCCCTGGTTCTTCAACCAATCCTCGCTGAACGCCTTCTTGATGTAGTTGATGAGCATCTTCTTGCGTGCTACGCGAGTGTTCCAGATAGTCTCGTTTGAAATCTTGTCGATTGCATGCCAGATATCCTCGTTAGACTGGTCGTAGATGAAGCTGGGGTCGAAGTTCGCACGATAGAGAGCATCCCACTCAGGAGCTACCCATGTAGGATAGTGAACACCGTTGGTAACATAACCTACGTGGTTCTCCGATGGGTAGTAACCCTTCCAAATCTCAGCGAACATTGACTTTGAAACCTTACCGTGGAGACGGCTCACACCGTTGATCTCCTGGCAAGTGTTGCAAGCGAATGTTGACATACAGAAACGCTCGTTCTTGTCGCCTGCGTTGATGCGGCCGAGGTTCATGAGGTCATCCCATGTGATGTTCAGCTGGCTTGCATAGCCTCTCATGTACTTGCCGAAGAGAGCCTCATCGAAGTAGTCGTGACCTGCAGGTACAGGAGTGTGTACTGTGTAAAGGCTGCTTGCACGTACAATCTCAAGAGCCTCCTCGTATGTGTAACCGGTCTTGATGTACTGTGTCAGACGGTAGAGGTTGCAGAGAGCTGCATGACCCTCGTTACAGTGATAGATTTCCTTCTTGATACCCATCTTCTCAAGGGCAATCATACCACCGATACCGAGCAGAATCTCCTGCTTCAGACGGTTCTCCCAATCGCCACCATAGAGCTTGTGGGTAATAGGCTTGTCGAACTCGCTGTTCATGTCGAAGTCTGTGTCGAGGAGGTAGAGGGGCACACGGCCAACGTTCACTCTCCACACATTTGCATGAACATAGTAGTCGATATAAGGAACGTGGATAACAAGTGGAGTTACGCCATCCTCCTCATATACGCGCTCGATAGGGAGCTGGTTGAAGTTCTGAGCATCGTAGTTGGCAATCTGTGAGCCGTCCATTGAGAGTGACTGGCTGAAATAACCGTAACGATAGAGGAAACCTACCGCACACATATCTACGTTAGAGTCAGAAGCCTCCTTCAAATAGTCACCGGCAAGGATACCGAGACCACCTGAATATATCTTAAGTACGCTTGTAAGACCATACTCCATACAGAAGTATGCAACAGAAGGACGCTCAGCGTTTGGCTTAACATCCATATACTTGCGGAAATCGGCATAGACATCAGCAAGTTTGTCAAGGACAGCCTTGTCCTTAGAAAGCTCGTCGAGTTTCTCAACACCAAGCTTCTCAAGGAGAAGAACGGGGTTGCCGCCACAAGCCTTGTAAAGGTCTGCGTCGAGCATAGAGAAGAGCTCCTTAGCGTCCTCGTTCCATACCCACCACAGGTTACGTGACAACTCCTCGAGTCTCTTCAAAGACTCAGGAATGTAAGATTTAACATTAACAGTTTTCCAAGCTGGTTGGTTTGTGTTACTAATTGCTATCATAATTTATAATTAAATGAATATTTCCTTATTTATATCAAAAAATCCACCACAAGATATTTCATCAGATTCCTCACATACGTTCGGAATGGCAAGGTAATGCCGATGTCATCTCGAACCGCAGGGAGAGATCTCCGTATAAAAACAATTGAGATATCTCGCGTACACTCGATATGAGAATTGTGTTGTGATTATTTCTTGTCAACCAATATCGTCATCTTCACTTTCTACCGGCTGCAGCATTCAATGCAAAATCGTAAGCCTCGAGGTAATTCTTTATAAAGTGTTTCCACAGAGCCTTTTCCGCGATTTTCGCGACCTTCTTGCGGCACTCCGAAACCTCCTTCTCAGAAAGTTTTGCAAAGGTACAAATATTTTTCGTAATATCCTCGGCTGCATCGAAATAGTTGCTGTCATTCCGGCATACAACCTCCACACCGTCAAGCAACTCCGCTCTGCGGCCAAGCACAGAGTTTGCCCAAAGGCCGAATCCGGCAAGGTTTGTAGTGATTGTAGGAATGTGGAATGCGGCGCTCTCGAGCGGAGTGTAGCCCCAAGGCTCATAGTACGAAGGATATACGCTCAAGTCGTTACCGATGAGCACATCGTAATACTCCATGTCGAACACACCGTCGTTACCCTTCAGATAACAGGGCACATAAATCACTTTCACGCGGTTCTTGCCACTGCGGTTGTCAATCTGCAAGCGGCGGATTGTACATGCTATGGCATCATCGTAGAAGTTGTTCAGCTCATGTGTGACGTAAGGGTTAGGCAGAGGAGTATCCCAAGACTGCCTGTCGCGTCTCAGACGCTTCACAAGGTCCTCGCGCGCACTACCCGACCATGCAGGGACATCAATGAACGCAACCACGTCGCGCTCAAGTTCTCCACAGGCATTCAAACGCGCCATGCTCTCGAGGAACATATCGATACCCTTGTTGCGCATCTCCATGCGGCCACCGAGATTTATTATTATTGCATCATCCGATATCACATCGCCCGTGAGCGCTCTTGCCACCCTCAGACGTACATCACGTGCAACCTTTCTCTTTGCAGCAAAAGCCTTGCCCGCAGGAACAAAGTCCTTCTCGAAACCGTTCTCGAGGATTACATCGCACTCGCGCTCAAGCAGCTGCTTGCACTCGCGTGCAGTCAGTTCGCTCACCGTCGTGAAACAGTCGATGTTCGCAGCTGTGACCTTCTCTACCGACTGCTTCGACTGTACATTCAGTTCGGCAGCCATCTGGTCGCCGTTGTACCCCTCGAAATAGTCATACAGAGGCTTGCCGTTGGATGCGATAGAGCGTCCAATGCTTGTAGCATGTGTCGTAAAGATAGTACCGACAGCGGGCAGATGTTTTTTCACGTAGAGTGCCGCACCACCGCTCTGCCACTCGTGCGCCTGGACAACCACATTGCTGCCCTTTTTTATGTTTGTATTGTAGAAACTCTCGATTACCTTGCCTACGGCGTAACCGAAAATCATTGAATCATCATAGTCACCGTATCCGTGCAGAGAATCCACGCCGAAGTCATTCCACAACTCGCCATAGATAGCATCCTTGTCATCCATGTATCCTGTATAGTCGACAAGCACCACCTTCGGGCGGCCGGGTATCTCCCAGTAACCGCAGCGTACAGTCATCTTGTCATCGCAGACAGCCTTGCGCCATGCACTCCAAAGGCGTTTATCCTCGGTAAAAAGCGGATTCTCTTTCTCTTTCCACAGGTCGGGACCGATGTATATTGCCGTCAGGTTCTCTATCTCAGATATAGTACGGGCCTTGGTAGACACCACCGTGTATATACCGCCGACCTTGTTACAAACCTCCCAGCTAATCTCAAAAAGATAGTCGGGAAGCAATAAATTCTTTTTCATGATTAATAATACTCAAAAAAAATCAAGGCATTCACTCCTGAAATACCTTATTATATAACAACAAATAGGGAGAAGGGATTCCCCTCTCTCTATTCCGCTACAAAATTAATATTTTATTTTTAAATATTAAAATTTATTAAGCAATAAGGATAAGAAGAGAGTGAAAATTAGAAAATTGTCATCCCGACAGAGCGAAGCGACGAGGGATCTCAAAATATCGTGAAACAAGAGATTCCTCCCTTCGGTTCGGAATGACAAAACAACGTTTTGTTATCGACGAGTTTTGCAGCAACAGGTCAAACGTAGCATAGCAGTAGGTTATGCCGTTTGGGTTGCGAAAAGCAAAACGAGTCAATGACAGTGCAAATATAGAATGACAAATAAGCGAAGGCGCAAGCATTGTCATTGACTTTAGCCCCTTCGGGCGTCGACCGTTGGTTCGTTCAAGATGACAAATTCACTATAATGAGTATAAACTGTTATATCGAACTCAGGTTAAATATAAATCAATCCCTCAAGGTCACGACCTTGAGGGATTGATTTATTTATTAAGACCGGCAATTATGCAACCGCACCGCCAATCATGAATGTTGCAGCAAGGGCAACAATCGCATAAAGCTCAGGGAACACAGCAAGAGTAAGTGTGATACCTGTTGCGTTCACGCCCTGACCGATTGAAACTATACCGTTTGCACAAACCTGACCCTGACGGATAGAAGAGAAAAGACCTACAAGGCCAAGTGCAATACCTGAACCCAGAACGGCAGCAGCCTGGATGGCTGTAATCTCAGGAGTCAAGAGGCCTGATACAAGGAAGTAACCTGCGAAACCATAAAGACCCTGTGTACCGGGGAGAGCGGTAAGCATGATGTAAGTACCGAAAGCCGAAGTATTCTTCTTGTAGGCACCAATGGCAGCATTACCTGCAATTGTCACACCATAAGCACTGCCGATACCGGCGAGTGCAATCATCAATGCAACGCCAATATAGGCGAGCAACAAATTAGCTGAAATCATAATTTTTAGTTTTTAAGTTATTATTATTTTTTGTTTTATCGTTACCATATTCCAAAGCCATCATCCCTACATCAAAGATTCTTCGCTACGCTCAGAATGATATTGAGACGGCAGGCTTTGTCATTTGAAAGGTTTATAGGCCGTACCTCCACCCTCGTAGCCCGCATTCTTGAAGAACTCCACGAATGTGAGTCGCAACGGGTGCACGAATGCACCAAGCGCATTCATGAAGAGGTTCAACGCATGTCCGAAGAGGAATATGATTACCATGACAATGGGACCAAGCACAGGAACATCGGGGCTCATCTGCACCGCAATGTTATTGAACACCATTGCAAGCACACCACCCGAAAGACCGAGTGCAAACAGACGGATATACGACAGCATATCGCCAAGCAAGCCTGTCACCATGTTATAGGCATCCCACAAGCCAAGGCCAATGTTCAGGAACACGTTCTTTCCCGGGGAGTTATACAGCAGAGCACCGGCCGCACCTACGCCGCATAAGGTATACACCAAAAGCATCGGTATCGAAGGCACGAACATGGCAAGCACCGCACCTATTATCACAAGCAGCCAACCCAGAGTGGCAACGGCATACTTGAAGCCAAGCTGTATTGTGGTGTTCACAATCTTTATAACCATAGCATAGCAAATCTGTATACCTCCAAGGATGAGCGACAGCGTAAAGAGACTGTCGTTAGGGTCGTTCATCTGTCCTGTCTCGGGATTCATGGCCGAGAACGAGAAGTGATCGCGCCACCAGTCGAACAACGGCACACCCCAATTATAGATATTGAAACCGAAGAATGTTCCCGTCAGCGAGCCGCAGACAATGGTAGATATACCAAGTGTCAGCGCCAGACGCATGTAACCAATCATCGAGTTTCCTTTCTTCATCACTACCAGCATGACAGCCGACAGCAATGTGATGAAGAGTCCGTAGCCCATATCTCCAAGACAAAGGCCGAAGAATATCATGTAGAACGGCGCAAAGAACGGAGTCAGGTCAAGCTCATTATACTTGGGCAGCATATAAAGCTCACAAATAGGCTCGAACAGGCGGAACAGCGCGTTATTATTGAACCTTACCGGCACATCATCGCCCGGCATCGGCTCACGAATCTCATAGAACACACTCTCACGGTCAAGCATGTCAACAAGCGCGCCTTTTGACTTCTCGGGCACCCAACCTTCGAGCAGCAACAGTTTGTCGCCGGTAACCTTCTCGCCGTCGAGTACAACCTTGGCGAACTCTATCTCATGCTGCAGTTCATCATATGCCGCACGCAGAGTATTCAGTTTCTCCTTTGCGAGCGCCACAAGTGCCTTGTCATTATCCTCGATGTGCTTCAGCGCCAGTCCGCGCTCGGCTATGAGAGCCGACAGCGAGGAGTCGGGCAACTTTGCCTGCTCGGCATCAAGTTCAAACTCCTCTCCGCGATGGGTAACAGTAACGAAATATACGCGCGACTGTCTCTGTGAGATAATCATCGCATTGTAGAGCTGTTCCCACTCACTGTTGTAGTTTCTGGCACCGGTAATGAAGAAACGCACATCATATCCCGCCTCGCGCAGCTTCTCTATTCTGCCATGCTGGAACTCACCCCATGGCTCAAGGGCCGCAATATCCTTGTCAAGGACCTGAAGTTCCACATTGCGACGCTCAGTGTTCGACACAAGAGTGTCAGCCTTCTCCACAATGGCAGCAGCCTCGGAAACATCCCCTGCCGGTGCAAAGCCATCCTTCGACAGAGCCTCGAAGCGTTTGATTGTGCGGGCATACTTTGCAGCAACTGCAAGCTGTTTCTCAAGTTCAGGGTCTTCTACAGCACCGCTGTTCTTCTCGACAACGTGCACCACCCCGGCCTCGCGCAGACGCTGCAGGAATGCGACATACTCCTTGTGATATACAAGAAGCGTCAGTTTATTCATCTTAGCAATCATGCCGTCACCTCCTCTCTCTGTTCAAGCAAGGACTTGAGAATCTTCTGTGAAGACTTCGAAAGGTTCTCTTCATCCTCCATGAAACGTTTAATCTTGCGTATAGCATCCTGGTAGCCCGGTATCTGCACCTTCTCGAAGAGGTTCACCTTCTGTGTGGTCTTCTTGCGGGCATCCTCAAGCAGCACCAGCTTGCGGTTGAGCAGTTCGCGTCGTATGGCAGTCATTGCCATCTCCTTGAGCAGCTCGATACCGTCAGCGAACCACTTGGGCGAAGCGAAGAGGCTGAACGGAGCGACCGAGAAGCTGGCTTTCTCAAGAATGGGCACTCGCACACCCGCCACCTTCTGCTGGACAATCTTCAGTTCGCCCGTCTTCACAAGCGACGCATCGAACTCGTTCCACAAGGCAAACAGGGCACGATACTGCTCAAGCTGTGCCGCATATGCTTCATCGTGCTCACGCATCTCATCCTTGCACTTCTTGACCTCTATGCGCAGCGCACTCTCCTTGTTCTTTATGATAGGGAGCGTACGCACACGCATCTTCAGTTGTTTCTCAAGATGCTGAAGCGATGTTTTGTTATATTGAAACGCAATCATTTGCTTTTATCACTTAATTATTTAACCCAATGAGCATCGATAAACTCCTGACGTATATTAACCTCCTCGGGCTGGAAGTACTTGGCGAAGAGCCCCCAAGTAACATCAAGCATCTCGGTTGTATTAAGATTCACATCAATTGCAAGCAGCTTGTCGGAATACTCCTTGGCGAACGACAGTGTACGTGTATCGTAGTCCGAAAGGTCGAAACCGTTCTCGAGCTTTGTCTTGGCATTAGCAGCATCGGCATACAGACGTACCGCCGCATTCATTACCTGCGGATGGTCCTTACGAGTCTTCTTTCCGGCAACAAGCTGTTTCAGACGCGAGAGCGAACGGAACGGGTCGACAATTACCTTACCGATATCACTGTCGCGGCGCAGGAACAACTGACCTTCAGTGATGTAACCTGTGTTATCGGGCACGGCATGAGTGATGTCACCGCCCGACAGGGTTGTCACAGCGATAATTGTGATTGAACCGCCCGAGGGGAACTGCACAGCCTTCTCGTAAATCTTAGCGAGGTCCGAATAGAGCGAACCAGGCATAGAGTCCTTCGAAGGAATCTGGTCCATACGGTTCGACACGATAGATAGCGCATCGGCATACATTGTCATGTCGGTAAGCAGCACAAGCACCTTCTGGTTCTTCTCCACCGCGAAATATTCGGCAGCGGTCAGCGCCATGTCAGGGATGAGCAGACGCTCAACGGCAGGGTCCTCAGTAGTGTTCATGAACGAGATGATTCGGTCGAGAGCACCCGCGTTGGTAAAGAGGTTCTTGAAGTAGAGGTAGTCATCATTCGTCATACCCATACCGCCAAGAATAATCTTGTCGGTCTCGGCACGCATCGCCACGTTAGCCATAACCTGGTTATACGGCTGGTCAGGGTCGGCGAAGAAAGGAATCTTCTGTCCTGTCACGAGAGTATTATTGAGGTCGATACCCGCAATACCCGTAGCAATCAGCTCCGACGGCTGCTTGCGGCGGACAGGGTTTACCGAAGGACCGCCAATCTCAACCTCTTTTCCTTCAACAGCAGGACCACCGTCAATGGGGTCGCCATAGGCATTGAAGAAACGGCCTGCAAGCTGGTCGCTTACTTTGAGCGTAGGAGCCTTACCCAGGAACACCACCTCGGCGTTGGTAGGAATACCTCCTGTACCCTCGAACACCTGCAGTGTTACCTCGTCGCCCATAATCTTCACAACCTGAGCCAACTTGCCGTTCACTGTTGCAAGTTCATCATAACCGACACCTGTAGCCTTCAGCGAACAGGTAGCCTTGGTTATAGAACTGATTTTTGTATATATTTTCTGGAATGCTTCTGTAGCCATATCTTTAAGAGTTATTCGTTAGACACCTGTTTTGTTGCGAGCAGTTCGGCAAGTTCCTGGCTGTACTTGTTGTACCGGTCACTCTTGAACTCCGAATAGTTCATCTGCTTGCACAAGTTGATAGCTCTCTTGAAGAAGATTGATACCTCCTGGAACTCCTCGAACTCATACTCGGCACGGCACATCTCGGTAACCATATTCAGAATCTCCTGCTGACGCTCGAGCGGAGTAACGGCATCAACCTCATCGAATGCATCCTGCTGCAACACCACAAAGTCAATGAGCTCCGACTTCCAGAATGTGACATGATAGTCTACGGGTACACCGTCATCGCCGAGGATGTTAATCTGCTCGGCAATCTCCTTACCGCGCAACAGGCGTGTCTTCGCCTCGTTGACCATTGAGAGCCAGCCCTCGCCCATACGCGGAGTGATATATTCGGCAAACTCGGGATACTCGATATACTTTGAGTAAGAGTCAATGGGGTTGACAGCCGGGTAGCGCTTCTTGTCGGCACGGTCCTGCTCAAGGGCATAGAAACAGCGTGCCACCTTCTTTGTATTCTCGGTTACAGGCTCCTTGAGGTTACCGCCCGCAGGAGAGACGGTACCGATGAAGGTAATGGAGCCCACCTCGCCGTTGTTCAGGTACACATATCCCGCACGGCTGTAGAAGTTAGCGATTATTGAAGAGATATCCATCGGGAACGCATCGGGACCGGGTAGCTCCTCCATACGGTTCGACATCTCACGCAGCGCCTGTGCCCAACGTGATGTAGAGTCGGCCATGAGCAGCACTCTCAATCCCATTGCACGGTAATACTCGGCAATGGTCATAGCGGTGTATACCGAAGCCTCGCGCGCAGCGACAGGCATGTTCGATGTATTTGCGATGATGATTGTACGCTCCATCAGCTTGCGGCCTGTATGAGGGTCGATAAGCTCGGGGAATTCGGTAAAGATTTCCACGACCTCGTTGGCACGCTCTCCACACGCCGCGATAATAACGATATCCGCCTCGGCCTGCTTTGAAATCGCGTGCTGAAGCACAGTCTTGCCCGTACCGAAAGGACCTGGGATGAAGCCTGTACCGCCCTCCACTATCGGGTTAAGGGTATCTATTGTACGCACACCGGTCTCGAGCATCTTGAATGGACGCGGTTTCTCCTTGTAATCACTCATCGGCACACGTACAGGCCATTTCTGAATCATATTCAGTGTCATCTCATCGCCCTGTCCGTTTGCAATGACTGCAATTGTATCAGTAATCTTGTAGTCACCGGCAGCAGCTATTGACTTGACAGTCCATTCGCCTTCGATGCCGAAAGGAGCCATAATCTTCAGGTTCTGGTGGTTCTCTACCACTGCACCCAGCCAGGCGGCAGCTGTAACTACGTCACCCACCTTTACAATAGGCTCGAAGTGCCATATCTTTTCCTCGTCGAGCGGGTTGGTATAGTCACCACGCTTCAGGAACACACCCTCCATCTTGTCGAGGTCATTCTGCAGACCGTCGTAATTCTTCGACAGCATACCGGGAGCAAGCGAAACCTCAAGCATGTGGCCTGTAAACTCCGCCTCCTCGCCAATTCTCAAACGGCGTGTGCTCTCAAAAACCTGAACATACACCTTGGCACCGTTAATCTTGATGACCTCAGCCATCAGACGGTCGCCGCCGGTCTTTATGTAGCAAATCTCATTCTGCGCCACAGGGCCGTCAACAGCCAGCAGCACCATGTTTGCTATAACACCGGTTACTTTTCCTTTTGTAGCCATATCTATATTTTTATTATTTTATCCTTTCTTGTCCATGCCGCTTTTCAGTTCGGCAATCATCTCATTGTAGCGCTCCATGCCGCTCTCGGCATCAAGTTTATCCCAACGCTCGATGATTACCAGTTTCTGCAGGAAGACAAAAAGCCTCTCCACAGAAAAATAGCAGAACACCGAGTTATCCTCGAGCCAGCGCCAACGCATGTCATCGAGCTGGTGCTCACGCTCCTGCAGGCGGCTGTTCTCGTTCATACGCTGCACCTCCTCGATATATTCAAGCGTTCCGGTAAGCCCGAAGTCACGCGCACCCGAAGTACGCAGAGCCTCGGAAATCTCGCCATCGCCGATGACTGCATTCTCTACCCCGAGCTTATATTTCCTTGCGGTCATTGCCACAAGGATATTGTTCACGTTCAGGTTGAATGTGAACCACTCGGCAGCAAAGCTGTTCGCGCAGTTAGTCGCGTAGTCATAATAGTATGCGCTGATTACATTCTCCCATACAACATTCTCCTGGGTCTCATGCGCGAAGTAGTACTCGAGGAAACGTGGCAGATACGAATGCACACCCTTTGCCGGAGCATCGCCACACTTGGCAGCCTCGACAATGGCGAACAGCTCATCGCGACCGTAGCAGCCGAACTTCGACAGCCGGGCCTCCTCGCCCTTGCGCAGGATAGCAAGGATATTGGCATTATCCCATTCCAGCAGTATGAGGTCTACCACATGGGCATCATCGGCCGACAAAGAGGGATATATATCCTCCTTGAAACGTTCGACCGAATATTGACACTTAGCCCCGTCGAATGCTATATCGGGCAGACCCGCAACGAGGCAATGATAATTACTCATATTTAAGAGAATAGAAGTTCCACCATCTGAGGACGCAAGAAAGCCTTGAAGAACGCCTCGAACTCGCCCTCGCCGAAATTAACCTTGTAAGAGCCGTCAGCCGGAGCAATAGAGAACTGCGCCTTTTTGCCGTTCACCTGCTCAATTGTCACGCCCTTGTCGAGCAACGCCTTGGCATTCTTTGCAAAATAGGCCTTCAGCTGCTCAGCCTCCGATGTAGATATTACCAGCTGCTCGTTAGCGCTCCAACGCTCGGCAATCTTCACAAGCAGAGCCTTTACAGTATCGCCGGCAAGAGCCTCCTTTACAGCAGCCTTTACCACGCTGTCAGTGATGATGTTGGCAGCCTCCGACTTGAGTGCGCCCACAGCCTGTGCACCATAGAGTCTAATCTCGGCACGACTATTCTCGCCAAGCTCGGCAGCCTTCTTCTCGGCAGCGGCAACTATGGCCTCAGCCTCAGCCTTAGCCTTCTTAACAATCTCGGCGGCCTGCGCCTTTGCCTCATCGACAAGGCGTGCAGCCTCAACATTACCTTTCTCCACGCCCTCGGCATAGATTTTCTCGGTCAATTCCTGAATCTTGTTTTCCATTTATATATTGTTGTTTGTTACTTTTCCGGACAATGCAAAATTCACACAATCTTTTGAGAATCACGTTTCCAATATCATCCCAAAATTAGTAATTTACAAAAGTACGATTTATAATTAACATTCTTATTATTTAATAGGAGAAAATTCCGCGAAATAACGAAATTTTTCCATAATTGAGGTTTTTTCCTGAAAGCTACATATCAAAAAGCGAACCCCGCATTTAAAAAGCATGCAATTACACCGTTTCATCAAACAAGTAGCCGGGAGCAATAAATAAAACGAAGTGGGTGACCCTTTTCAATTTTGGGTCACCCACTTCGTAAGGAGGTTTGATAAAAAGAGCTATTTTTAGGCTTGCGAAGCCAAAATTTCATAACAAAACCCCGAAAGTTTTTTGTCTAACTTTCGGGGGTCATGTCAATTTTTAGTCAGCCTCTTGTTCTATCATCGTGCGCTATCGATTCAGATTCGCTCAAGCACACATTTTATCAGCTCATTCATCTTGGCATTATAATCGATGTTCGCCTCTTTGGCCCTGCGGTTCGCAATGACAAGACACACCGTCACCGCTTGATGCCCCATGAGCGCCGACAAGCCGGCAAGCGCCGAGCTCTCCATCTCGAAGTTCGTAATCTGCTGCCCGTTGTAGTTGAACGACTCCACCTTCTCGTTCTGATGAGGGTCGGCAAGAGGCACACGCAAGCGACGTCCCTGCGGACCGAAGAAACCGCCACAGGCAATTGTCACTCCACGCACCATGTCATCCTTGGCAATGCGCTCCACCAGTTCACTGTCGGCAGCAATCACATAAGGTGCCGGCTGACACATGTTACCGCTCCACCCCAGATGATTGAGCAGAGCACGCTCCATGGGCAAGTCACACACCTCGTTGCGCCCCGCATAGAAGTTAAGCAGACCGTCAAAGCCCACCGACTTTACCGAGCATATGTACGTACCGACAGGAGTGTGCGGCTGAAGGCCGCCACAGGTGCCTATACGCACGAACTGCAGCCTGCGCAGCTCATCCTTCTCGTAGCGGGTGGCAAAATCGATATTGGCAAGAGCATCAAGCTCGTTGACAACGATATCCACGTTGTCGCATCCGATACCAGTAGAGACAACCGTAACACGTTTGCCCTTATATGTACCGGTAATAGTGCGGAACTCACGATGTTGGATATCACATTCCTGTTCACTGAAATGCGACGCCACCAACGGCACACGGCCCGGGTCTCCCACAAGAATGACCTTGTCAGCCAATTGTTCGGGCTTCACTCCAAGATGATAGACAGCCCCGTTCGGCTCAATGAGCAGCTCCGAGGGAGCAAAATAACGCTTCATAATCAACTTTCCTTTAGTTCTACAATAGGCAATATTGCCTGTCATGATGCCCACAGAACAGGCACCGTACATAATCTACAACAATCAATCCTTGGCAATGTTGTCGCGCATTGCAGTATCGGCCTGAATATTCTTCATGCGGTAGTAATCCATTATACCGAGATTGCCTGTACGGAACGCCTCTGCCATTGCCTTAGGAACCTCAGCCTCGGCCTCAATCACATGAGCGCGGGCCTCCTGAGCGCGAGCCTTGTTCTCCTGCTCCAGAGCCACAGCCATGGCGCGACGCTCCTCGGCCTTCGCCTGGGCGATATTCTTGTCGGCATTAGCCTGGTCAATCTGCAACGCCGCACCGATATTCTTGCCTATGTCGATATCGGCGATGTCAATTGATAGAATCTCGAATGCAGTACCCGCATCGAGTCCCTTGCTGAGCACGAGCTTCGAGATTGAGTCGGGATTCTCGAGCACAGCCTTATGGTTCTCCGATGAACCTATTGAAGAAACGATACCCTCGCCTACACGCGCAAGCACTGTATCCTCGCCCGCACCACCGACAAGACGCTTGATGTTGGCACGCACAGTCACACGCGCAATGGCAATGAGCTGTATACCGTCCTTTGCCACAGCTGTAACATGAGGAGTATCGATAACCTTGGGATTTACCGACATCTGCACAGCCTCGAACACATCACGGCCCGCAAGGTCAATGGCAGTAGCCATCTGGAATGTAAGCTCGATATTCGCCTTTGATGCCGATACAAGAGCATGCACCACCCTCTCGACATTACCGCCGGCAAGATAATGCGCCTCGAGACTGTCGCGGGTTATATCCTCAAGGTCAGCCTTGTGCGCCTCAATCATAGCCTGGACAATTGTTGAAGGCGGCACGTTACGTATGCGCATGAGGAACAGCTGCAACAAAGAAATTCTCACACCCGACACCTTGGCAGAAAGCCATAGCATGAACGGGACATAGTGGAAAAACACAATAAGCAGGACAAATGCCACCACCACGACTCCTGCTATTGGGAAAAAGTTGTCCGTATTCATAAATAAACAGTATTAGTTGGTTTTTACTTTCTCTACAAAAATCGAATCGCCTGAGATACGTACTATCTCGACCTCTTCATTCTCACTGATGAAGCCCGTCTCGGACTTCACTTCAACAATAGAGCCGCCGAAGTTAGCCTCTCCTATAAGCGCCAGACGAGTCTTGGCGAAGCCACGGTCACCCACCTTGAAGTTCTTTATCTCATCCTCCTTTACCGAAGAATCGATTCTCTTCTTAAGTGCAAGCCTGTCGAGCGACTTCCCGTAGAGCGCCCACAAGAAAAGCGCGATACATATGAGCACCGACACCAAGACCGTTATCCAACCCGCTACATATCCCAGCGCAAAGAACGCATAGAATACCGAGCCCGCCATTGCCAGCATTCCCAGAATACCGGTAACACCGAAGCCTGGAATCAGCACCACCTCAACCGTCAACAGCAGTGCCGCAAGCAGCACCATCACTACAGTTATGACAATATCCATAATCGTTAAGTTACTTATATAATTTTTCCTGTTCTATCCTTCTTATCTCCAGTTCCATTCTTGCAAGCGCCTCATGCTCTCTCTCCACTTTCGACTCAAGGGAAAGTATCGCCGCACTCATCTTCTGCTTTGCAGCAGTGCCCGCCGTCATATAGTTCTCGCGCTGCTGTTCAAGCAAACCGATATCGGACATCTGCTTTTTGCTCCTTGCCTGCCACTCCTCGAAGAGCTTGCGCGCCTCGGCACTCCTGAAGTCAGACAGCCTGGTGTAGTCACGCGTATCATCAATGACAAAAAGGAAATCGCCCTTATTCTTGTTCTCCGTCTCGGCATAGAGCATCATTGTCAGCTGCAGACGTGCCTTTCGGAGCTCTTCCTCATTATCCTGAGTGGCTGCAATGGAAGAAAGTTTCGCATAAGGCAGCATCCTTTCATACCCGAGCACATCGGAATCATACCTCTGTTTGCTCGCATCAGGCACGAACACATATACGCACACAAGTCCATCGGGTTGGTTGCGGTCACTGGCAAACCAACCAAGCCCGGCAACCTCATCAATCACAAACATATAATCATTTGCAGTCGAATTGAACGGCATACCGATATTATCGGGACGCAGAAACTTGCCGCTCTCTGTGTCCATACGTGTCATGAAGATATCGTACCCACCTATCGAGCCATTGCCGTCGCTGGCAAAATAGAGCGTAACACCATCGGTACACATGAAAGGATAGTCATCGTTACCGTATGTATCAAACCCCTCAAGCGCCACAGGCGTACCCCACTCATCCGCAACTTTCGAGTTCCGGTAGAGCTTCATCAGCGAATCGTTATACTCACCGTAGTCCGAGAAGAATATATCCATTCCGCGCTCCGTCTCATTCACATAACCCGGCAAGGAACTGTCGTCAAAATACACGGCATTGCTCTCAACGATACCCACATCCTCGCCAAGCCTGTATGCAGAGAGGAAATTCTCCTTGTCGACCACAAAACTGTCCACGACGCAAATCTTGTATGCATTCATGATCATGCGATTCAAATCCCTTGCCCTTTGGGCCTTGCGCGAGAAGAGCAGACGCAAGGAGTCATCCTTGACACCCTCGAGGAAGTCATCGTAACATTCTGCCGCAACGGGGTAGTTCTCCTTGCCGAAATGGTAGTCGCCCAGGTAGCGGCGGGCATTCACAATCTTGCGCGACACGGCAAACTCAAGCATCTCACGCACATCGACCGTATCCCCGGTCTCAATGCAGCATGCGGCATACCAATAGTTGTATTCGCTGTTCTTTGGGCTCGCCTTCAGCAATTTTGCCGCCATAGGCTTGGCTTCTTCAAAATTACCGCTGTCGAACAGTTTCTTCAACGCACTCCTCGACTGCGCTACCGCCACCGAGGAAAGGATTGATGCCAATATTATAAAAAGCAGTTTCTTCATATCAAAATCAGTGTCATTCCAGAACAAACATCAGTTGTTTCAACAAATATAGTCAGTTTTTTTCAAAACACATACTCAATTTCACGCTTTTTAAATAATTTAATATAAACAGCGCGACAAACAGCGTACACCAATGATTATAAAAGAGAACAAAAATGGAGAGAAATAGAAAAAAGTGATATGCTACACATCGGCGAATGCGCTATTTTCATTAATTTTGCGCCGCAAAAAGCGCAAAGGGAAACAAAGAAACAAATGGCAAAATTCAGCGAGCAACAGAAACTCTACAGACGCATCGGCAAGCAGTTCGGACGTGCCACACTCGGGTACTCTATGTTTGAGGACGGCGACCGTATCCTTGTAGCCCTTTCCGGTGGCAAGGACTCCCTTACTCTTCTGCAGCTCATGGCCGAACGCAGCCGCATATTCAAGCCCCGCATAAGTGTTGTCGCAGCACATGTAACAATGACAAATATTCCTTACAAGGCAGACATCGGTTACCTGAAGGAATTCTGTACTTCACAGGGCATTGAACTGCACATTCTCGAGAGCGGTTTCGACGCGAGCACCGACACCCGCAAATCGCCCTGTTTCCTATGCTCCTGGAACAGGCGCAAGGCATTGTTTACTCTTGCGCAGGAGATTGGATGCAACAAAATTGCCCTGGGGCACAACATGGACGACTTCATAGAGACCATGCTCATGAACATGACTTTCCAAGGAGCATTCAGTGCCATGGCACCTGTCATGAAGATGGAAAAATTCCCAATCACAATCATACGTCCGTTATGCCTTGTAAACGAGAGCGACGTAGAGGCATATGCCAAGGAGAGTGCCTTTCCCCCACAGACAAAGAACTGCCCTTACGAGAACGACTCGAACCGCAAAGCAATGAAGGAGCTACTCGCCCACCTCGAGACATTGAACCCCGAAGCACGCTACAACCTATGGGGCTCAATGAGCAACATACAAGCCGGTCTGCTACCGCCCAAGATAGAGAAAAAACAGTAAAAATATACAACAATGACAAAAATCATCCTAACCCTTGTCCTGCTGATTATCTCAAACAGTTTCATGACCCTCGCATGGTACGGAAACCTCAAGTTGCAGGAGATGAAGATTATCTCTTCGAACACACCCATTGTTCTCATTGTACTTATAAGTTGGTGCGTTGCACTGCTCGAGTACTCATTCCTTATCCCCGCCAACCGCATCGGTTCCGAAATCAACGGCGGCCCTTTCTCATTGGTCCAGCTGAAGGTTATACAGGAAGTCATCTCATGCCTTGTATTCGGCGTGATAGTATCGGTGCTGTTCAAGGGAGAGACACTACAATGGAACCACTTTGTAGCGGTGGTATTCCTTGTTCTTGCAGTATACTTCGTATTCCTCAAGTAAACCGCGATACCACTCTATAACAAAACTGCGCACCTGCCAACCTGAGCGTACCTGTCATCCTGAGCGCAGCGAAGGATCTCAAACCTAAGGGCTTCTAAAAACACAGGCGAAAGCCAACAAACAACCACTACAAAAGTAATTCTCAAAGAACCCCATCCTATCGCAAATAGCAATGCAAAAAAACAGTGCAACCCGTTATCACAACGAATTGCACCGCAAAACACATTTAAAACACTATTTATTTACTAATCAATTACTATGAATTCTCTTTCTCTTAGTTGTAGTTAAGTTTTTCTCAGTTGTTGTAATATTGGAAATATTCATTTAATTCTTTGCCGATATGACACCGGCACTCTCTTTTTCTTACTTGAAGTAGCGGTTGAACAGACCCTCGAAACCCTTACCGTGGCGAGCCTCATCCTTAGCCATCTCATGAACAGTGTCGTGGATAGCATCGAGGTTCAACTCCTTCGCACGCTTGGCAATACGATACTTGTCTGAATTAGCCTCAGCCTCAGCATTCATTCTCTTCTCGAGGTTAGTCTTTGTATCCCAGACGCAGTCACCAAGAAGTTCTGCGAACTTTGCAGCATGCTCAGCCTCCTCCCATGCATAACGCTTGAAAGACTCGGCAATCTCGGGATAGCCCTCACGATCGGCCTGGCGGCTCATCGCAAGATACATACCCACCTCGGTGCACTCGCCGATGAAGTGGTTGTTGAGGTCCTTTATCATCTCCTCATCGCAACCCTTGGCAACACCAATCACATGCTCCTGGACAAACTGGATGGGACCCTCCTGCAACTCGTTGAACTTCTCGGCAGGAACCTTACACATGGGACAACGCTCCGGAGCTGAATCACCTTCATGTATATAACCACAAACTGAACAAATGTACTTTTTCATAATCTATTATTTTTAAGCCGTTAATATTTTGTTTTTCTCATTCATTACAATTTCATTTCTGAAATCATTGCAAATATAAAACCATTTCGTAATATCTTCCAAGTTTTTCAGTGAGTGTTTTTAAAAAATCATAGTTAAAAAATGTAAACTGCCTTTCAGAGCCGCAGACACTGCATTTGATTCGTAAAAAAGAAGAATAACAAAAAGCAAAAGAAATATTAAAAAAAGAGAAAATTCCTTTTGTAATATAAAAAATATTGGTATTTTTGAAGAATTAATAATAACATTATTAAAAGAACCACAGAAATAATCAAAACAAAAAACTTATAAAGCTAATTTGGTATGAAAAAATCTTTTGGAAGGAACTTTAAGGCTTGGGCATTGGCAGCCTTAACAGTTTTCTCGGGAGCATCCTTCATCAGTTGTGATGATGAAGTGGACCAGGAGAACCGCTACACATTCAAGGGAGAACTTATCTCAACCTATCTTACTAACAACGAAGACAGGTTCAGCAACTTCATCTACATCCTTGAAAAGGCAAAAATCGGTAGAGACAACGCTAAATCGGGAAGCGTTCTCAAGACATTGTCTACTTACGGTTCATACACATGCTTTGCGCCGGTAAACGAAGCCGTCGAGGCATATCTGCAGGAGCAGTACGAGAAATGGCAGCAGGGCGAGAGAACCGGCATCCATTCACCTTATCTCGAGGACCTCAGCGACAGTATGGCACTTGAGATTGCAAAGAACCATATAATCGAGAAAGGTTACAGGACAACAGAAGTGAGCGAAGGCGCATTTCCACAGAGCACAATGAACCGTCGTTTTACAACTGTCGAGTTCATCCCGAACGAGGAAGGCCGTGTATACCCCGTCCTCAACAACAGCGCGAGAATCGTTGAGCAGGACCTTGAGAAGGAGAACGGCTATGTTCACGTTATCGATGCCGCGCTGAACCCGTCAAACAAGAACTCGCACGAGCTTCTGGGCGGCCAGCCTTCATTCAGTCTATTCTCATCGGCAATCATGGCTACAGGTCTTGACAAACTGCTTTCAGTATATGAACTTGAATTCAAGGACGAGAATGGCAACGTGACCGAATATGACGGCACACTGCCCGGCGAGAAATTCTCGAACAAGGATGGTATTCCACGCCGCCCCGAGGATTACAAACAGAGATTCACTTTGCTTGCAGAGAGCAACGACCTTCTTGCCGACCCCACAAAGAACCACCTCGGCATCTCAATCACCACATTGGAGGACCTTGAGAGACTTGCCGCAGAATGGTACGGCCACGAGGCACCCGGAGAGCACAACAACCCCAATAATGCGCTCTACAAGTTCATCGCATACCACATTATTGACCGCCAGCTGCTTTACAGCTCATCAACTGGTTGCGGAGGTTTCATCATGGAGAACTACGACCACATGGAGTTCAATTCAGAAGTGAACCTTCCTACCACTTTCGACCGTTACGACTATTTCGAGACAATGCTGCCATACACCATGATAAAGGTTACAAAACCTTTCACCAACACCACACCTTATCTGCCATACGGTGCATCGCAGCCAAATGAACTCAAGCAGGAAATTGTAATCAACTATGCCCAGGATATGGGCACACGTTGCAAGAACCCCGACATGAAATACTATATCAACGTTGTCGTAGAGCGCTTGAGCACCACGAAGAAACGCCCGGGTCTTGAGGAGTTCGACCAGAACGCCATCAACGGCATCATTCACTCGATTGACCGCATTCTCATCTATAACGAGGATGAAATGGTAGGCAACATTCTCCATGAGCGCATGCGTTGGGACTCTTCTTCACTGTTCCCGGAGTTGACAAACAACAACGTCCGTTGGTTCCCACAAAGCCAGGCAGAAGGCAAGGCAGGAGAGTGTTTCTACCTTCCAAAGGGTTTCTGCTCACGCCTGAAGACCAACAACGAACAATCAAAGGTATTCTATCTGCGCCCACACAAGACATCATTGAACAGTTACTGTACATTCATGGGCGATGAGTTGCTCGTGGCAGGAAAATATGATTTCCAGTACCGACTGCCCCATGTACCTACAGGAAACTACGAGATTCGTTTCGGATTCAGCCAGAACGAGGCACGAGGCGTGGTACAGATATACCTTGACGGCAAGATTTGCGGTATTCCTCTCAGCATGTTAAGAGAAGACAGCAGAACAAAGAACATCATCGGTTGGTACGAAGAGGACGCAGAGACGCCCGAGGAGACAAAGAAAGAGGGCGACAAGGCCATGCGTAACCAAGGCTGGATGAAAGGCCCTGCAAGTTGCCACCTCACAACCGAAAAGAACAGCATGCGCGAATGTTCTGACGCCCTACGCAGAATCATCGGTACATTCCGTCTGGAGAACGGTATTGACCACTGGATACGTTTCAAGGATGTGACAGAAGAGCTCCCCGGCAAGTACAACGAGTTCTCACAGGATTACCTTGAGATTGTTCCGACATCTGTCGTGAACGACCCCGCAAAGCCAGAGGACAGACTCTGATACCATCATCATAAAATATAAACGAAAAAATGGCGCTTTTGCGCCATTTTTTCGTTTTTTACATAAACTTTCCAAGCAAAGAATATTGTTTATAAAAACTTATCATTATTTTTGCAATTAAGAGTAAAAAGAACCACTCATGATGCACGGATTCATCAAAACCGTAACAGCAGTCCCTGCTATAAGTGTTGGAGATATCCATTCCAACGCAAAGAGTATTATTGCCCTTATCGAAAAGGCATCGGCTCTTGATGCCGAGATTGTGCTCTTCCCCGAGCTATGCCTGACATCAAGCACATGCGGCGACCTGCTGACACAGCCCCACTACATCATTGAGTGCGAGAACGCCCTTGCCGGGATTGCCGAGGCAACCAAAGATATCAACACCATTGCCGTAATCGGCACCCCCGTTGCCTACCGCAATTCAACATTCAATTGCGCTGCTGTCATCCACAAGGGAGAGATATCGGCCATTGTACCGAAGAACACACTATGCAACAGAGGCGTTACCAATGAAAGCCGCCGGTTCGCGTCGGGCACAGCCGTACCGACAGGCAGCAAGGTACAAATCGCAGGCAAGGATATCCCCTTTGAGCCCAAAGCGATATTCTCCACACCATCTTGTTCTTTCGGCATTGAGATAGGCAGCGAATCGGAAAGTCCAATACCAACAGGAGCAATGCTTGCCGTCGCAGGAGCCGAGATAATACTCAACCCAAGCAACCAAAACGAGGAGGTTGGCAGCACCCGGCTGACAAGAGAGCGCATGAGACAGCAGTCATTGAGGCTCAAATGCGGATACCTGCTTTCAAACAGCGGATGGGGAGAATCAACAAGCCACGCTGTATATTCAGGCTATTCGGCCATTGCGGAGTGCGGCAGCATAATAGCGGAATCCAAGCGATTCATTAGAGAGGGACATATTACCGTCTCCGAGATTGATGTAGAGAAGATACGCAAAGAGCGCATAAGTGACAGTGCGTTCGCGCATCATAACGGGCTACCTTATATATATATAAATCAGGAGAAGAGCGCTTGCACCACCCTTACACGCGCCATCGACCCTGCCCCATTCATACCGTCAGACAAAGAGAAGAGCGCCCGCTTCGATGAGATATTCATGATTCAGGCAACAGCCCTTGCACGTCGCATCGAGCACACCCGTTCAAGGAGTGCACTCATCGGCATATCAGGAGGACTGGACTCTACCCTTGCGCTGCTTGTGGCAGTGAAGGCGTTCGACATCCTGGGGAGACCGCACAGCGACATCATCACTGTCACCATGCCGGGGTTCGGCACATCGGGCCGCACATATTCGAACGCAATGGAGCTGATGAAATCACTCGGCACCACAATAAAGGAGGTATCAATCAAGGATGCCTGCATACAGCATTTCAAGGATATCGGTCACGACATCGACAGTCACGATATAACATACGAGAACTCCCAGGCACGCGAGCGCACACAGATACTGATGGACATCGCCAACCAGCAGAACGGAATAGTGATAGGAACAGGCGACATGTCGGAGCTTGCACTCGGTTGGGCGACATACAACGGCGACCACATGAGCATGTACGGAGTGAATGCATCGGTCCCCAAGACACTCATGCAGCACATCATACGTTGGGCTGCCGGACAAAGTGGAAATGAAGATATTGCGGATATACTGCTTGACATTGTAGGCACACCAATCTCGCCCGAGTTGACACCTACCGATGAAAAAGGAGAGATAAAACAGAAGACCGAGGACCTTGTAGGCCCATACGAGCTGCACGACTTCTTCCTCTACAACTTCATCTGCAACGGGTACTCGCCTGCAAAGATATACTTCCTTGCCAAGGCAGCATTCAACGGAACATACGACGACGAAACAATAAAAAAATGGCTCAAGACATTCATGTGGCGTTTCTTCACACAGCAGTTCAAGCGCTCATGTATGCCCGACGGGCCAAGGACCGGATGTTGCAGCCTCGATGCACAGGGCTGGAACATGCCCTCGGACACAAGCCCTGCAATGTTCGCAAGGATGTGCGATGAGATAGAGAACGACAAAAACTAAAAACCACAAATATGAACCACAAGAAAATGTTACGGAAGGTACGGACATTAGTACTTGCATCCATTGCTGCCGTTTCAGCAATGACATTCATCGCATGCGATGATGAGATTGACCAGAGCAGTCGTTACACTTTCAAGGGCGAGCTCATCTCGACCTACCTTGAGAACAACCCCGAACAGTTCAGCAATTTCACTGCCATACTAAGGCAGGCGAAAATCGGCAAAAACGTAGAAACGTCAGGAAGCGTTCTCAAGACATTGTCAACCTATGGTTCCTACACCTGTTTCGCCCCCACTAACGAGGCGGTAGAGGCATATTTGCAGGAACAGTACGAGAAATGGGAGCAAGGCGAGAGAACCGGTATTGACTCTCCTTATCTCGAGGACCTCAGCGACAGTATGGCTCTCGAGATTGCCAAGAACCACATCATTGAGAGAGGATACAAGACAACCGACATCAACGAGGGTGCGTTCCCCATGAACACCATGAACCGTCGTTTCACGACCGTTGAGTTCATCACCAACGAACAGGGCCGTGTATACCCCTTCCTCAACAACAGCGCAAGAATCATCGAGCAGGACCTTGAGAAGGAGAACGGTTACGTGCAGGTTGTCGATGCTGTGCTCAACCCGTCGAATAAGTTGCTGCATGAGCTCATTGGCAGCCAAGAAGGTTTCAGTCTGTTCAACGAAGCAATAATGGCGACAAAACTTGACACACTGCTTGCAAAATACCATCTTGACCCCAACTACGACGGGAACATTGATGCTAAGGACTTGGGCTATGAGTTAGATTCCGAGAAGGGTTCAGCATGTCCCTACCCGAAAGAGTTGAAGCAGCGCTACACTGTACTCATTGAGCCTAATGAGCTTTTCCACAGCAAGGGCATAAACAACCTTGATGACCTTGTTGCATTTGCCGAGAAGTGGTACGGAACAGCAGCAAAGGGAGATTATACAAACCCCGAGAATGCACTCTACAAGTTCATTGCATACCACATCATCGACCGTCAGTTGCTCTACAGCTCTTCAACAGGCCCTGGCGGATTCATCATGGAGAACTATGAGAATGCCGAATTCTCTTCAAAGCTAAACCTTAACCAGAACTTCGACAGCTATGAGTACTACGAGACCATGTTGCCGTACACAATGATTAAGGTAACAAAGCCGTACACGAACGACCAGCTCAAGAAAGAGATTGTAATAAACTATGCCCAGGACGGTGGAACCAGGATAATAAACTCCGAAATGCAGGAGCACATCAATGTCATAGTAGAGAGAAGCGGTACAACAAAGAAAAAGTATCCGTCACTTGCCGATTTCGACCAGAATGCGCTCAACGGCATCATACACACCATCGACCGCATCATTGTCTACAATGAGGATGAAATTGCAGGCAACATCTTCAACGAGAGAATACGTATGGACCTTTCAGCAGTATTCCCCGAACTTACCAACAATAGCGTACGTTGGGACCTTTCAAGTTCAAGTTGTTTAGTAACATTCTTGCCAGCTGGATATTGCAAGGGATTCGAGGTCTTGAACGAAAACTGCGAGGTATACTATTACCGCCCACACGCAACACTTCTTGGTTCATGGGCAAACTATCAGGGTGATGAGTTTATCGTTGAAGGCAAGTATGACTTCAGATACCGTCTGCCGCATGTACCCGAGGGTGTTTACGAAATCCGTTTCGGATATCCAAAGGGCTACTATCGTGGAGTTTGCCAGTTCTATGTCGATGGCAAAATCGCCGGAATCCCTGTTGACTTGCGTTGGAACGATGCAACAACCATCCTCATCGGTTGGTCGAGCGATGAAGAACTTGGCGACCAGGAGACCATCAAGGAGTACGACAAAGCTATGCGCAACCGCGGATACATGAAGGGTCCTGCAAGCATTGTACTTGAAGACAAGGAGTTCGGAACAATGCGCGACAGCGAGCAGGCATTGCGTAAGATTGTAGGTACATACAGACTTAACAAGGGCGACCATTGGATGCGCTTCAAGGATGTCTCTGATGGCGGTACTGGTGTAAACACCCAGTTTGACCAGGATTACATCGAACTTGTCCCAACCGGCGTAATCAACAACCCGCTCAAACCTGAGGATATTTATTAATATAGAATAGAATCAATAAATAAGGTCACTCCCCGATTAGAGGAGTGACCTTATTTATTGTACCCTACAAAATATAAAATGTAATAATGGCTCAGTAGCAAAAAGGTGTGGGTTGACAAAATATTTGCGGTTGTAATGAAAAAGAGATCCCTCGTCGCTACGCTCTGTCGGAATGACAATTGCGCAATGACAAGCAGAGGTAATCTCTTTAAACGGCACCGTTAAATTCCACAGTTTGAACCTGTTTGATTTTTGGAAAAGTGCGAGGCCTGTTTGACCGCTAGTTACACGATTGCTTGCAAGCGGATAACTGAGGGAGTCCCGCAGCACCCAAAAATCAAACAGAAAGTTCAAGCGGCAAGACCTCTTTGACTGAAA
>JAFXGX010000057.1 GCA_017536695.1 Bacteroidaceae bacterium
TGAAAATTTTAAAATTGACGGCAAGCCATTGATTGAACTAATTGACAAGATTCAAAATATTGATTCGGAGTAGTTGCATAAAGACTACGCTTTACAACAATCAATCATAGATTTCAAGCAACGGCTGTATAAAATATTTTGTGTAAATGAAAACCCTGTAATCTCTATTTACACAAAATTATGGATAGTCCCTGACATCAAGAGTCACTATTCAAAATTAATGGTTCCAATAGACAAAACTCCCTCCCCCTTCGGGTACTCCCTCTATAAACAGAGGGAGAGTTATATTCCGTGTATTGACCGGTACGTGTAGAGCCATAGGGTACCGACCCCACTACAACATAGCACATCAAACGCTACACGTAACACATTAAACATTTAACTTTAAACATTCACAGGGCGGTCCGACCCCACCCCTACATATTAAACATTAAACACGAAACATCACTTCCCTCCGATATTGAACCTGTATATCGCGTGAAGCATTACATAGCTGAAGAACACCTTCTCACGGCTGAAGTGGCGCATGTGTGGCTGTACAAAGCTGTATTCTGCTGTACGCTGGTGCAATATATCCACAGCCTGAAGCTGCAAGGTCAAAGCCTTGTTCTTGAGGAATGACTGCGATATTGTCGCGTTCCACAGCCACTGGTCGTGGTTCATTATCTCATCGGCATATCCACGACGGCCAAAGAGCATAAAGGAGGTGTTGATGGACATTCCGAACGGGAGGTCTACCTGTGGTTGCAGGCTACACTCAAAGGTATGTCCGTCCTGATCGAGTTCGGGAGTAACGTCGTAACGTGCTATTTCGGCAGTATATTGTCCGTCAAGATTCACGCTCCACATTCCGCTGCGCCATTTGAGGGTCATGCCTGCACGTGGAGAATAGCTGTGCACTACAGAGAGACCGAGCTTGTCACCCATTGCTCCCACATAGTTCTTGCTGCGGTTAATATTGTACGCACCACTTACGAACAACGACCAGTGACGCTCCTTGTCAAGAGGCTGTTCGGTGTTTGCACCCACAGAAACATAATAGTTGCCGTTGACATTGTCCTTGGTGTGACGCATCTTGCCGGTAAGCGGGTCAGTCTCGATTATGTCTACGATATTGTTGCTGTAGAGGCCACTGCTTGCATAAAGGCTGTAGCTGTCGCCACGCTTCTCGTTGAACCAACGGCTGTAGAGATTGAAATGGTTGTTCCACTGTATCTTGAGCCCCGGGTTGTTCACCCTTTCAATCATCTGGTTGCTTGTGTCGGTGATGGGCAACAGCTCAAGCATTGAGGGACGGCGGGAATATCCGTAGTATGTCAGCGATACCTCACCGTTCTTCACGGGCTTCCACTTGATGCGGGCGTGCGGGGTACACTCGAAATATCCACGCGAAGGAGAATGTGTCACACCGTTCCTTTTATATAACAGTGTCTCGTCCTTGTACTGGACAGGAGCACTCACATTCGCCTCGAATTTCTCCCACACACCAATGAGAGCGGCATCTAACCTATGAACCTCTTCTGTTGTCTCCGAATAGAGGCTGTTGGCAACGTCTATTACTGCAGCAAGCGAGTCGGCTGTCGATGGACGCACGCCCAAATGAATGCCAGGCTGTGAATAATAGGGGTAACGGTCGAGCCTGTAGATGTCGTATGCATTGTCATTCTTCGTACGGTTGTAGTCGTATGAGAGCACAAACTGTATGTTCTTGTTGAATGCACCCTGCAATGTTGCATTCGCCGCAAAGTCGCTATTGTTTGACGGTGTTACACTGTAACGGCGGTCCACGACACCGGGAGTGTTGCTGTTGAAATAACGGTAGTCGGTGAGTCCATCACTGTAACTCCTGTTGCTGTTTGTGTTGTACCGGACATCAGCAGTGAGCGAATAACCCTCTTTCCTGAAACGATGTACATAGTGGACATCTATTCTGAACATATTGTTACGACCCGTTGAGAATGTCTGCGCAGTATTGGAGTTTATTCCCAACGCCTTGAGTTCATCGCCCACATTATCTCCGATTAGCCCCTTCTCTGGGTTGGCAAAATCTGCTATGGCAGAATATGTCGACTGGTTTGATACATTATCATTACGGCTGTCATTGTATACGTAAGAAAGTGATGCCGTGATACGGTTCAGCGTGTCGATGTTGAATGTCATGCTGCCCCTGAAGTCAATATCCCTGTTGCGGCCGTAACGTTGCGAGCGCTGATATGAATAGTGGCTGCCGGCAGTACCAAGGAGATACTCCACATTACTTATCCCGTCATTGTTCCCGCCGTCATGCCCCACCTCAAGCTCTGCATCCACCTCAAGATGGCCGGCCTCGGTGTTCTTGCGGCCGTTGTCCCACGACATTATGGCGCCAGCCTTGCGGTAGGTGTAGAGACCCATAGCCCCCCATGTGTCGTTATGCCAGTTACCGTTCTCATCGGCAACCTGGTTCTCGCTTATATTGTTCACCTGGGCATAGACAGCCGTGCGGCGCCTGTCGGTGAAGTTGGAGGCAAAGACCTTTGCCATATACTTGCTGTGCGTTCCGCCACCGAGGTTGGCATTTACGTTCCACTGCGACTGGTACTCCTTCTTTATCTTGAGATCTACAACGGTAGCCTTGTCCGTATCGTGTATACCGGCAAACTCCTTCTCCTCGTCGGTCTTCTCGTACACGGCGATATCCTGTACAGCATCGCTCACGATGTTGGACATTGCAGTGTTGGCATCGCCTATGAAAGGCTTGCCGTTCACAAGAATCGAGCTGACAGACTTGCCCTGAAAAGTGAGATTACCCTCGGAATCCATTGTAAGGCCGGGCATCTGCTTGATAAGTGCAGCAATGGTTGAGCCCTCGGGCACACGGAAAGCATTGGCGTGGTATATGAATGTATCGGCCTTTATCGTGAGCTCCTGCGCAAGGCCTGTCACCTGCAGTTCGTCGAGCAGCACATCGCGCGCCAGCATAAGGTCGCCGAGCTTCACAACAGGGCGCCTTGCTGTGAGTTCAACCTTTTTCCTCATTGTCTCGCAACCCACAAAAGAGACCTCCAATATATACTTTCCAGCACTCTTTGCCTTAATGTCAAAACGCCCGTCGGCATCTGTGGGAGCTGCGGCAACGGCTGTTGTATCGTTCTTGAGCAGACGTACCGTTGCAGAGGGAAGCCCCTCGGTAACATCCTCGGCATCCACCACCCTGCCCTGCACGACAAAGTTCTGCGCACTCGCACCCAAGCAGATGAATGCTAACAGCAATGTTAAAAGTGTTTTCTTTATCTCAAGCAGGTTTAAATAAGAAAAATTATGCTTCTCTACTCCAATCATGGTGTATTAGTTTATTAGTACACTGCAAATATAAAACACTAATAATCTACTTTCCAAATAATTTTAAAACTATTTTTTAAAAAAGTATATATTCGCAAAATCAGTAGACCTGATATGAAAAAATTCCGGTCATGCAAAGATAAGCATTTCTCCATTTTATCCCCCCCGATTGTTAAATTAAGTTAACCGAGATAAAATAAAGGGTACGCTACATGCAGAATGTTCCTTATTTAATAATTTTGTATCTACGTTTAATGCACCTTCGCGAAAGGGGCGACAGAACATCGCATGCAGCGTACCCGGCAGCCAGGAGAACCACCAACCTGGCTGTTCTTTTTTTCAAAAGTTCACTTAATTCTACGTTTTATCTAATAGACGTAAAAAAACGTCCTTTGTTACAAAAAAACCTGTTAAAAAAGTTTAACACCACACAAAGACTCTACCTGCTACTCTTTTTGCACACTAATCTCTACAATTTTTCCGTCACGCATCACTGCCAATGTCAGCTTTTCGGGGAGCGGATAAAGTGAAGAGGCATTGCTGTCTGTAGCCCTGATACCATTGATAGACTCAATACGGTCGCCACGGTGGAGGCCGGCCTTTGCGGCATTACCACCCTCCAACAGACCGTTCACTATCCAATAGTCGGCCATTGGTGTAAAGGCAATGCCGAAATAGTTCGGTTGCGGTGCACCGAAATTCCTGTTCGGACGGAGATAGATTACCCACTCAGCAAAATCAAAGACCACATCAAAGCGCTCAAAGAATCCATTGCCTACAAGTCCGGCGTAGCTATCATCGGCCAATGAGCCCTGACTGTTCTCGGACCAGTTGATACGCACATCGTTCAGCGCATGGCCGGCAACAGTTATCTGCGAAGCACAAATATCATTCTGCACAGCCGAGCCGCCTATACCACCTACCGTATAAATAAACTTCCCTGCATTATCAAGCACCCCTTTGGTTTTCAGTTGCTTGGCCGTGGTGCTGTTGAGTGACAACGTACCGGGCATACCGGTATCAAGCAGGAAATCTCCGTTAAAGGTATAACCGTTAGCGAATGCTATGGATAGCGGCAAAATTATACGCTCTTTCTTGTTGCCGAGCCATTTGCAATCAACACGCATAAAGTCATTGGCAATTTCCTCGCCTGCTGTGAGGAAACGCATATAGCCGTCGGCATAATTGAATTCCACTCGCTTGCCCTGCATGAAGGGCAAGCCGAACAGACCATCGACATCATCACCAACTATCTTACGTAGATTAAGCACCACCGCCATCTGTTCAGTATGTGACTTATTGCCAACACGGTAGCTCCAGCCGCTTGCATCGATGTTTGCCATTTCCATTCCATTGCCAGCTCCGCCAAGCACTGCCTTGCGCAGGTTGCCGTTTGCTGCAAAATGATAAGCATAGAAAGCCGAGTCGAGCAGCATATTGTTTGCACCGGTATCGAATATCATGCGTGCAGGAACCGAATCGCGCAACATCATATCAAAGCATATATGGCGCCTGTAGCTGAACGGTACAGCATCGGCAGGAAGTTTCTTTGCATCTGTGTCCTTATTGACAACAGTAACAGCTGCATTCTCAGCGACAGCAGCATCTTTACGTTCATTAGAACAGCCCATTGCCATTATTGCAGCAAAGGCCACAGCCAACAAATGATAGTGTCTTGACATAACTCAGAAGATATTTTTTATAAAAAACCATTACTTTAATCGGATATCCTGCCACTCCAGGCCTTTCTTTCCACGTTTATCCTCGTCGTACATACCTATTACCGGCTCATGCGCCACATTCACCGGAAAGCGGAACACAAAGTACCTTGTTCCATATTCGTTCCACACTTTATCGCCCAAAGAATAATCGGTATTCACCACCGTTCCCGGAAACCTCTCACCATCCACATCAAGATAGATTGACGGTCCGAAAGAGTAGTAGCCCCTTCCCCCATTACTTTTCCTTATACACACAAACGTCTCGTCATCATATTCCGCAACAAAAGCCACTTTGAAATCATCGTCACTGTTTCTGCATTCCGGCCAGTCGGTGACATTTGGCTGATTAAGGAAATTCTTGTAATACAGCCTGAACATGTAGTCATGCGGGAAGACACTCTCCTTTTTTGTACTCTTACTGCTCAAGCCATACTCATTTCTTAAGGAATACGCAACAAACGGCATAACCTCGTGCAGTTGCTCCGGCGTTCCCAAGCTATATGCCTTTATGCTCCAGAGCGTGTCGTTGGATTCGCAGTTCGCCCCATTCAAGGCATACATATTCACATAATGATCATACTCCGTTGTTCTTGTTATTATGCCCATGCTGGCCCGGTAGGCATAGGTAGGCGATATGTACGCACCCGATGACAATGGCGATGTCCTGCTGTTGGGGAGCGTCTCTTTTATACCCGAATTGCTGCAAGATTTATAATCCAACATAATACGCATATCACATGCCTGTCCCTCACTTGCCTTTATTGCTCCAGAGAAGAGCAGTGATTTCTCCACAAGCCGGGCAAATGTACAGAAGTCCATGTCGTCCGCGGCTATTGAATCATCGGCAGGGGACAATACAAAGGTTTTTCCTTTTATATCGTAATCCCCGTTGGAATTCCATTGCGTCACCACACTTGTGCCTTCATAACTATCGGGAAGATATACATTCTTGTGGAATGCTGCGCAACCGGAACACAAAAGAGCAACCGCCACGGTCAAGGAGACAAAATATATTATTTTTTGAAACATACAATCCGATAATCAATATAAAGTTAAACACACGTGAGGCTTATCTCAAACGGAACATTACAGGCAACGTAAAGCCTACATTAACAGCCTCGCCGCCTTGAGTACCAGGGTTCCATTTGGGCATCGCCATAATTACACGCACAGCCTCATCCTTGAGAGCATTTTCAGCAGCGGAACGCAGTGCCACAACCTCATCGGTACTCAACACCTCGCCTTTCTCGTTCTTGAATGTGGTAAACATAATCTTATCAAGTTCATTCTTTGAATTGGCCAGCATCTCCTCCTTCTGCGCAAGTGTACGTTTCATTATCACATTTTTCGCCCTCTCATCTTCCAGAAGCTTTTGTGCCTCTTCCAGTTCTTCGCGACGGCGATTGAGAATATTTTCCGAGGTACCATCCTTTTCAAGGACCGCCAACTTATTTTTCCACTCTTCAATGTGCTGCTCAAGTTCTTTACAATCGTTCTCGATACGTTCTATACCAGCCTTGTAACGTTCGATTTCTCTCGCAGTTTGCTCTGCAAGCGAGACTTCGGAATAATCAGAAGATAAGTCAGACTTCACCACTTCGGCATTTGAAATGCTGCCGTCGGCCCTGACAACAAATCTCACAAAGACTCGACCTTGGCCGTTTATGTCACGCGCAGCCTTGGGGTATCTGACGTTCATGCGGAGCCACTTCATCAGTTCCGCCATTCCCCCGGGGAACTCAGGTGCATTCTCGCATATCTGATAGATTTTCTCTCCATCATCGGTAGTGCGTTCCTCAACATTAAAGTCTACTGTAAACGGAGGATCCTCCTTCCTGCCATTTACTACGGGAGCGGGATTGCCCACAATGCCGGCATGGGAACCGGAAGATGTTGTAATGAATATTATACCATCCTTGTCCTTTGCATTGTATTTCTTGATATCAGCAGCCGACAGTTTATCTGCACCTATTGCTGTTATACTCTCAATCGTCTTGGGATCCAAGTCTTTCGGGTTGCCCTCATATGGTTCACCGTCAAGGATAACAGAAACATTAGCAGAACCCTCAAAAACAACATAAGTATCCGCTATTTGCGTAAACGGTGCATCCACCTTCTGACCATTGACAATGAGACTCGGATTGCCCACAATGCCATCACCTGTTACAGTCCCATTATCTTTCTTCTCATTCTCTCTCTTTTCATTGTTTATCTTGCCATCGGACAACTTGAATTGAACAGGCAAGGTATACTGCACGTTCACAGGCTTGCCGCCCTGTGTTCCGGGATTCCATTTTGGCATTGAGGAGACTACACGTACTGCCTCATTATCGAGTGACACATTGCCTACACTTCGAACCACCGAAACATCTGAAACCGAGCCGTCCTTTCTTACTACAAACTGCACAAAAACCCGACCCTCCTTGCCGGCAGCCTTTGCGTCGGCAGGGTATTTGATATTGTCGGCAAGGTACTTGTACATAGCATGCGTACCGCCGGGGAACTCGGGCTGGACCTCGACAACCTGATGAATCTTATCGGGGTTATCATCGGCAAGTTCATCCGAGGTATTGTCATAAATATAGTCAATCTCAACACCTCCCATAACACGCTCGCCGCCAACATAAGGATTAGTAAGGTTCTGCAGTACTGACCTTGGGCCAAGAATCAGCTTAAAATCGGCCTTCTTGCTTTTGAAATATGAAGCATTGTTCTTCCACAGCTCACCATTGTTTACAGCATTTACAATACCGCACTCGCTGCACTTTACCGGACTCCGGAGAATTGTTGCATCATCGGCATAAATGCTGAATGTCATCACATTCTTATCCAGTTTAACATTCCTCAAAGGAACAACAAAGTAACCGGGTGCGTACCCTTCGCGGGCATTGTCGAACTCATCGGTCGTTCCACGGAAATAACCTACATTCTCTCCCTCTGCTCCCCTTATGTAAGCAATACAGACACTCTCGTTGTTGCCGGTGCTCCCATCCATGTAACATAAATGGGCATACATCCATTCCTTGCCGGCCGGCAGCTTAAGAGAAGTCACTTTACTGTTTTTTTCTACACCGGAAATTGTGCCGTCTGAAACAATTTCATTAACTTTGCCGGTAGGTTCGGCATTTGCATTCTCTGCTGTTGAGAACGAGAGCGCAGCAATTGCTGCAACCGGGAGTATGTACAAAGCCTTTGCACGACTCCACTTGTTTGATTTTTCTTTACACATCATAGTGATACGTTTTTTAGTTAAACTGTGATTAAAGCTGTTGGCAATAGAGTAGAGCCTTGCGCCAACGGCTTTTTTTATTATCAATAACTGGTATTGTTTCGCATTCACACCCGAATTGATGACGGCCTCGTCGGCCTCGAATTCGTGTATATCCTTCAGGCTGTTCTTCATTATCCACGCAAGCGGGTTGAACCACTGCATTATTATCACTGCGTCGGCAAGTACAATATCCCATGAGTGGCCGGCACGTGCATGGGTTGTCTCATGTATAAGTATCTCACGTGCGCCCTCACCAAGGTCATTCTCGCTCACCACTACCCAGCGGAACCAGCTGAACGGTTTCTCCTTGCCGCGGTGTACCCTGAGGCTTATTCCTTTGCAGCCATACATTGAGGCATCCACCA
>JAFXGX010000058.1 GCA_017536695.1 Bacteroidaceae bacterium
ACCGAACTGGCTCTGGCTGAGAAAGAGCGATGTTCCGTCGCCCTGGGTAATCTTGTTTATCTCATTGTTTATATATGGCGAGCTGCTGAGCGTGAGCGACGGAAGGTAGTTGGCACGATAGTAACGGTAATTCCAATACTGTGCAAGGAAGGTATGACGTGCACTACGGGCTGACGGCGACTGCTTCTTGGCCATTTCGATTGCCTGCGGGAGTGTGAGCGTGAGCGTGTCGCCCGTCCATGCAAAAGAGCAGGACGGCAAAAGAAGCAGAAGAAACAATATTCTCCTGACAACAAGGAATATTACCGATAAGGACAATCTGTTTGTTTTCATACTTTCTTATATTGTTCTTTTGATGCTGTTCAGAAGCAGCTTGGCTTTCCCGAAAATGTTTTCTTATAATACCCGTATTGGCACGGGCCTCCTATTATACTAAATACAAAAAGCGTGCCAAACTTGTATTTTACTGATTATCAAAAACATAACAAAACAAGCACATTACAAAAACCGTGCGGTTCCGCACATGATGTGTGCGATTACGCACAACCGCACAAAATGGGCGCAAATAAAATGTAGACAAGTGGCAAAATATTGATATTTTGCCACTTGTAGATTGCTTATTTTCGCATAACTTTACACATGAATTCTCAGGAGCATACAATGAAATGTAAAGGAAAGATATTGATAGTCGATGACAACGAGGATGTACTCCTGTCACTGAACATGCTGTTACGTCCATGGACCGAGGCCATAAGGGTCATTACCGATCCCGGGCGCATAATAGAGTTCATGGACAGTTTCCACCCCGATGTGATTCTGCTGGACATGAATTTCAGCAGGGACAGCATAAGCGGCGAGGAGGGATATGAGTGGCTTGCACGCATACTTGAACATGACCCGTCCAGTGTGGTCATATTCATGACTGCATACGTGAGCACCGAGAAGACCGTGCGGGCAATAAAGGCCGGTGCAGTGGACTTCGTACCCAAACCTTGGGAGAACAGGAAGATGATTGAGACAATACATTCCGCTGTCGACCTAAAACGCAGCAGAATGATGCCGGCAACGGATGATGATGAGCAAGAGGAGACAGCTGCTCCCATTCAGGAGTCAAGGTTCATTGGCGAGTCGGCACAGATTCTCGAGCTCAAGAGACGCATAACACACATAGCACCCACCGATGCAAACATACTCATCACCGGTGAGAACGGTTCGGGAAAGGATGTCGTTGCACACGAGATACACCGTTTGTCGGCACGTAGCGGAAAGCCTATTGTATCGATAGACCTTGGCTGCATACCCGAGGCACTCTTCGAGAGCGAGCTGTTCGGTCATGAGAAAGGTGCATTCACAGGAGCCACATCATCAAAGGCCGGCCGCATTGAGGAGGCCAACGGAGGCACTCTGTTCCTTGATGAGATAGGCAACCTGTCGCCTGCAATGCAACAGAAACTGCTTACAGTAATCGAAAAGCGTGAGACATCACGCATAGGTTCGACCAAGGTACAGAAAATCGACATCAGGATTGTTGCTGCGACAAACGCCGACCTGCATGCAATGGTGGCCGACGGCAGATTCCGTGAGGACCTACTCTACCGCATCAACACCATAGAGTTCCACCTGCCGCCGCTGCGCGAACGCGGCAATGACATACTGCTGCTGGCGAACCATTTCATGGAGATATATGCCCGTAAATACAACCGGGAGGCAAAAAGGCTGTCGCGCGATGAGGAGCGCCGATTGCTCGCATATCCATTCCCGGGCAATGTGCGCGAGTTGCAGCACTGCATAGAGAGGATGGTGATTGACCCCGGCTCACCTTTCCCGACGGGTAACGGCAGAACGCAGGAGACCGCACAGACATCACTGAACCTTGTGGAACTTGAGCGTGCGGCAATACGCAAGGCCCTTGAACAGAGCAACGGCAACCTGTCGGTGGCTGCCGAGCTGTTGGGAATTACGCGTTATGCGCTTTACAGGAAAATTGACAAACACGGTATCTGATGGGGTTCTGGCAGAACATATTCTACAACAAGAGCATCAAGCGTCTGAGACTGATGCTTGAGTCGGTACGTATGCGCGATTTCAGCCTGCAATACTCACTTGACAAACTCACAGGCGAGGAACGCCGTATGGCCGAGGAGATAAATGCTGTCATCAATGAGTTCCGCGAGACAGAGCGCAAGCACCAGGGAGAGACACATCTCTATGATGCACTGCTCTCAAATGTAGACTCCATACTCATTGCAACTGATGACACAGGCAAGACCAAATGGATGAACAGAGCTGCAATAGAGCAGTTATGCGGTTTCCAGTTCGACAGACTCGACAACCTGTCGGCGTTGCACCCCTCGTTGCCCGAACAGCTGAAAGGGCTACGCAAGAACAGCATGAGCCTTGTCTCTTTTCCCACTAAAGAAGGCGAGGAGAGACGCTATGCTGCCACAATGAGAAAGATGTTCGTAAACGGCATAGGCTATCGCCTTTATACCATGCAGGACGTTGCATCGGTTTTCAGGCAGAGCGAGTCCCTTGCACAGCAGAGACTGATTAGGGTGTTGACACACGAGATTGTTAACTCGCTGACACCAATAGTATCGCTGTCGGAGACCATGGCCGACAACATGGCTATGGGTAGCGAACGTGACATCAGCGACAGCGAGATGGAGGTTGCACTATCGGCAATAAGCCGCAGGGCAAAGGGACTAATGGAGTTTGTGCAACGTTACCGCATGCTCTCGGGCATTGCACCGCCTGTCATAAGCACTGTAAAAATAGAGGAACTGATAATGGGTCTTCAGGAACTTGTGGTTCCGCAGATAAAAGAGGGGTGCAAGATGAGTTTCAATACCGGATGCGGGGATGCGATGATTGGCATTGACCGAGCACAGATTGAACAGGTATTCCTGAACCTGCTGAAAAACGCAGTGGAGACAGGAGCAACGCTCATTGATGTCACAGGAACATTATCCGATGATGAGCGTTGGCTTATAGTTTCGGTAACTGACAATGGCGGTGGTTTCCCGCATGAAGCAGCCGAAAACATGTTTACCCCTTTCTTCACCACAAAGAACGGCGGACAGGGCATAGGGCTTGCCGTATGCCGCCAGATAGTAAGCAACCATGGCGGGGTCGTAGGAGCCGAATGCCTGGAGGACGGCAGCGGAGCCCGCTTTACCGTAAGGCTGCCGATGAGAGAGGTATAATGCTTCACCTGCAAAGTCTAGGGGGGGACAGTACCTTATTCCCAAAAATCAAAATAGATTTGTATGATTGTCAAGGAATGCTGTTTAGAGGTTCTTACTCGCTTTTGCTCGTCTAATATTCTACGGCAGTCATCAACCTTAATTGTTTACTTGTATTTTTCTTCAACTCTTGCTTTCATGTTCTTTCGTCGCGCGAAAGAACCAAAGCGCCCGGCACAGAGTTCACAAGTCGAATAAAACTTTGCTCACGAGTTGCAAGCAACATCCCTCGGTCGTTTTATTCTTGCCGTTGTTGTCTTAACGCAGCAAATAAGGGAATGGGGTAACTCGCTGTTCA